>JAYVGC010000064.1:0-3876 GCA_043772535.1 Flavobacterium sp.
ACTTAAACGAGTTCGTTTACAAGCTTAATAGAAGGTATTTTGAAGAAAAATTATTCGATAGACTAGTAATAGCAAGCATTACGGGGTTATGATTAAAAGGGGATAATCAAAAAAAATTATTTTTTGAAGCTACTCCAGCTCTACATTTCAAGTTTTTTGTTGGCTTATATTTTTTCTAAGACCCAAAAGGAGCTTCCGTTGGTCGCTCTTTTGAGTCAAGAAAAAATATAAGCCAACTTCAAAAGCTTTCCATTGCTATCTAGGCTAAAATTCAAGCTTTATAAACAGTGCATTAGCAACAAAATAATATTTTATTTCACAAAGTATTCGCGACAGCAACCATTTATTTAGTGCGTTCCTTCACTATAAACTTAAATAGCAGTACTTTTCGAAAAATGTAATGCCTCAATAACGAGTATAACTTAAAACCACATTTGAACACACAACATCCAAAGCCTGTTTTTTTTAATAACATTATTTTATATTTTTAATGCCTTATAAGCACTGTTTACTTCAAAATCAAAACAAAATCGCTTTTAAAATCTAAAAGTAAATACGAGAATATTTTTTAATTTTACCAAAATCAAAAAATAATTTACAATTTATAATTCATAAGTCAAAAAAATAAGTACTTTTGCACACTTAACGAAAGGGGGTGTCAATATTATGTTAATTATACCAATTAAAGACGGAGAAAATATCGATAGAGCATTAAAACGCTATAAAAGAAAATTTGATAAAACAGGAACTGTACGTCAGTTACGTTCGCGTCAAGCTTTTATTAAACCTTCTGTAACAAACAGAATGAAATTTCAAAAAGCGGCGTACATACAAAATATGAAGAACGACCTAGAAAGTTAATTTAATTAATTTTTATAATTTTATAATCGTTAGTAATTAAAGTTTTATAACTTTGTTACTAACGATTTCTTGTTTTTTCGAGGAACGGAACAATCCAATGTTTAATGAACCAGCAAAAATTCCAAGATTATTTACAACTAGAAAAAAAGTATTCAAATCATACCGTAACAGCTTATGTTAATGATGTACTTTTTTTTCAAGAATTCATCAAAATCAATTTTAACAATGAGGTTATAGAAAACGTAAACTATAGTTTAATACGTTCGTGGATTGTATCAATGGTAGAGGCAGGCATTACAAATACTACTGTAAATCGAAAAATACAAGCATTGCAAGCCTATTATAAATTTTTACTAAAAACAAAACAAATAGAAAAAAGTCCACTTTTAAAGCACAAAGCACTTAAAACACCACAAAAAGTACAAATCCCATTTTCTGAAAACGAAGTAAATCTTGTACTAAATAAAATTATTTTCGATGATAATTTTGATGGAATTCGTGACAAATTAGTAATAGACCTATTTTACACCACAGGAATCCGTCGAGCAGAATTGATAAACTTAAAACTTCAAAATATTAATTTACAAAACCAAACAATTAAAGTAGTAGGTAAAAGAAATAAGGAACGAATACTTCCAATGCTAGAAATACTTACTAATCAAATAACAAAATATTTGAGCTATCGAAATGAAATTCAGCAAATTAGCGATAAAGACTATTTTTTTTTATTACAAAAGGGCGTTAAATTAAACGAATCCTTTGTCTATCGATTAATAAATAACTACTTTAGTGCTGTGTCTGAAAAGGTAAAAAAAAGTCCACATATAGTGCGACATTCGTTCGCAACACATATGCTCAACAACGGTGCCGATTTAAATACAATTAAAGAATTATTAGGTCATTCAAGTTTAGCGTCAACTCAAGTCTATACGCACAGCGGTATAGCAGAATTAAAAAAAACATACACAAATGCGCACCCAAGAAGTAAACAATAGCTTTAAGTTCCTGATGTGCGGCTTATAAATTGCAACATAACCAGTGCGAAATAAACAGATAAAAGATAATAACCAAATAAAACCAAAAATATATGAAAGTTAACGTGCATGCAGTAAATTTTACAGTAGATGGAAAATTAGTAGATTTTATTCAAGAACGATTGGATAAATTAGAAAAGTACTACGATAAGATAATTTCTTCGGATGTTTTTTTAAAAGTAGAAAAAACGAGTGAGAAGGAAAATAAAATTGTAGAAATAAAAGTTTTAGTTCCAGGCGACGATTTTTTAGTTACCAAACAATGTAAAACTTTTGAAGCCGCAATGGATTTAGCATCAGAATCATTAGAACGAGTCTTGGTAAAACGTAAAGAAAAATTAAGTTCACATATTTAGGAAAAAATTTATATAAAAACATTTTGATTAATTGATAAATTGTTTACATTTGCAGTCCGTTAGAAATAGCGGATTTTTTTTGATTGAATTTGCCAGCGTAGCTCAGTTGGCTAGAGCAGCTGATTTGTAATCAGCAGGTCGTGGGTTCGAGTCCCTCCGCCGGCTCGGTAAGTTTTGGATTTTCAGTATCTAGGTAAAAAAGATATAGGACTAAAATTCCAGACAATCAAGTTTGACATAGTGTATTATAATTTTTAGGTGTATTTGTATTTAGACACAAGTGCCATCCTAAAGTTAAAAATGGGGAGATACTCAAGCGGCCAACGAGGGCAGACTGTAAATCTGCTGTGTGAACTTCGCAGGTTCGAATCCTGCTCTCCCCACAAAAAAAAAGTCTAAAAGTACAGAGGGTATTACTATTTTATTACATAAAATAAGGTGCGCTTCTATACAATTGCTCTGCCGACTTAGCTCAGGGGTAGAGTGCTTCCTTGGTAAGGAAGAGGTCACGGGTTCAATTCCCGTAGTTGGCTCAAAAAAGTGCTTTGTCGCATTTATGAAAATTAAAATTTGAACACTAATAAATATAATATAATTAAAATTAAGTAAAATGGCAAAAGAAATCTTTAATCGTAACAAACCCCATTTAAACATTGGTACAATTGGGCATGTGGATCACGGAAAAACTACATTAACTGCAGCGATAACTAAAGTGTTATCTGATGCTGGTTACTGTCAGGCAAAATCATTTGATCAAATTGATAATGCACCAGAAGAAAAGGAAAGAGGTATTACTATCAACACATCGCATGTTGAGTACGAAACTGCTAACCGTCATTACGCACACGTTGACTGTCCTGGTCACGCCGATTACGTAAAAAACATGGTTACAGGTGCGGCACAGATGGACGGTGCTATATTGGTAGTTGCTGCTACCGACGGGCCAATGCCACAAACTCGTGAACACATACTTTTAGGTCGCCAAGTAGGTATTCCTAGAATGGTTGTTTTTATGAATAAAGTTGATATGGTTGATGATGCTGAACTTTTAGAGTTAGTTGAAATGGAAATCAGAGATTTATTATCTTTCTACGAATACGATGGCGATAACGGTCCAGTTATTCAAGGTTCAGCGTTAGGTGGATTAAATAATGATCCAGCTTGGACTCCAAAAATTCTTGAATTGATGGAAGCCGTAGATATGTGGATTGAAGAGCCAGTACGTGATACAGCAAAACCTTTCTTAATGCCAGTTGAAGACGTTTTCACTATTACAGGTCGTGGAACAGTTGCGACAGGTCGTATCGAAACAGGAATCGCTAATACAGGCGATCCAGTTGAAATTATTGGAATGGGTGCTGAGAAATTAACATCTACTATCACTGGTGTTGAAATGTTCCGTAAAATCCTTGATAGAGGTGAAGCAGGGGACAACGTAGGTTTATTATTAAGAGGTGTTGACAAAGCAGATATTAAAAGAGGAATGGTAATCATCAAGCCAGGTTCTGTAAAACCACACGCAACTTTCAAAGCCGAAGTGTATATATTGAAAAAAGAAGAAGGTGGACGCCACACTCCATTTCATAACAATTACCGTCCACAGTTTTACGTACGTACAACTGACG
>JAYVGC010000065.1:0-27879 GCA_043772535.1 Flavobacterium sp.
CATTTATTAAATAAAAATGATGTTTTTTCAAAAAAATATAATTTAATATTGCCAACAATTAATGCGATTTATCATTTTAAAAATAAGATTGACCTAAAACTTGGTTTTTCAAAAAAAGTAGTAAGACCTGGTGCAGACGATTTAAATGAGTCTTTAATAATCTACAGTCCTAATTCAGGTAGCCAAGGAAATTCAAATTTGGAACAACAAGTTCGAAATTATTACTTTCTAAAATTTGACAAAGAATTTAAAAATGATAATTTATCAGTCAAATTTTTCCGCGCAACAATTAATAATTCAATAATAAATGTTTTTAAAAATCAAGGTAGTTTATTAGTTAAAACTTTAGATAATGCTGCAAAATTTAATTCTACAGGATTTGATTTTGACTACACTACAAGATTATTGAAAAAAGTTGACATAAATTTTAATTCTGGATTGAATTACAATGTTTATGAGTCTAGTGACCCTTCAACAGTAATTAAAAATAACAATGGAACTTCTTTTAATAGTACTTTGTATATATCATCAAATTTATTTAAAGATAAGGTATCAATTTCTCTTTCTGGTGATTATAGCGGTCCAAATTATACATTACTATCAAAAAGCATAACATATCCATTTTTAGATGTAACAATAAATACTAATTTATTTAAAGATAAAATAGGATTAACACTTTACGTTCAAAATTTATTAGGTGACGACGCTACAATAACAAGAGCAACAAGTTTTGCTGATAATTTTCAACAAAATCATATTTCAAGAAATAACTTCACTAATATTATATTGACTTTAAAGTATAATTTTGGTAAAAAGTTTGATGAAGTTTATAATGACAATAAAATCGAGAATATTGATATAAGAAAGAAACAATAGGCTTATGCACCAAATAAAGTCGTTCCATATACTTGAAACGTCTTTATTTTATGTCCAAAAAAATTAACTTTTTGAGTAAATTTTAGTTTTCTTTGTAAAATAAAACTTATTCTTTTACTAATTAATTACATCAAACCCAGTATATTTTCGTAAAACTTCGGGTATAACAATGCCTTCGGGTGTTTGATAATTTTCTAAAATACCGGCTAAAACACGCGGTAATGCTAATGAACTGCCATTTAAAGTATGTGCTAATTGGTTTTTACCGTCTTTATCTTTAAACCTTAATTTTAATCTGTTTGATTGAAAATCTTCAAAATTTGATACTGAACTTATTTCTAACCAGCGGTCTTGTGCGGTCGAAAAAACTTCAAAATCGTATGTTAGTGCTGCTGCAAAGCTCATATCGCCACCGCACAAACGTAAAATACGATAAGGCAACTTTAATTCTTGTAGAATATTTTTTATGTGTTCAACCATTCGATCCAATGCTTCGTACGATTTTTTGGGATGTTCTACCCGCACAATTTCAACTTTGTCAAATTGATGCAAACGGTTTAACCCTCGTACATGTGCTCCGTAAGATCCTGCTTCACGACGAAAGCACGGTGTATAGGCCGTGTATTTAATAGGCAATTCGTTTTCATTTACAATTACGTCTCTAAAAAGATTGGTAACGGGCACTTCGGCGGTAGGAATTAAATATAAATCGTCAATACCTACATAATACATTTGACCTTCTTTATCTGGCAACTGCCCAGTTCCGTATCCAGATGCTTCGTTTACTAAATGTGGCACTTGCACTTCGGTGTAGCCTGCTTCGGTATTTTTATCAATAAAATAATTAATTAATGCACGCTGTAGTTTTGCCCCTTTTCCTTTATAAACCGGAAAACCTGCCCCAGCAATTTTTACACCCAATTCAAAGTCAATAATATCATATTTTTTTACTAATACCCAATGAGGCTGTGCGTTATCGTGAAGTTTTGGAATTGCTCCTTCCTGAAATATATTTAAATTTTCTTCTGGAGTTTTACCAAACGGCACTATTTCGGCAGGTAAATTTGGTAATAAATACATTTTTTGAGTCAACTCGGTGGTTAAATCCTCTAATAATTGTGCTGCTTTACTACTTTTTTCTTTCAGTGAAACAGTTTTCAATTTCAAAATTTCGGCTTTCGATTTTTCACCATTTTTCATCAAATCACCAATATCTTTTGATAGTCTGTTTGCTTCTGCCAAAGTGTTGTCCATTTCTAATTGTGTGGCACGGCGGCGCTCATCAAGTATAACCACATCAGAAATCAATGCAGTAGCATCAAAATTTTTTTTGAATAGAGCAGTAATTACTTTTTGTTGGTTGTCGCGGATATAGGCTATTTGTAACATGAAATAAATTTATTTTTAAAAAGCAAATTTAGCGAATTGGTTTTTAAAAACTGATTTTATTTTATGCTTATTGTATCGTTTTTTAATTAATTGATGCACAATTTTAAAACATGAATTTTTAAACCAATCAAAAATCGCCTAAAGCACTAGATTAAAAATATAAATAAACCACTTATGCTATTTAATTACTGCATTAGTATTTAAAAAAATATTTTTTTTATCAATTTATAGATGCACAATTTATGACAAATCTTCAATTTGCGCTACCACAATGCCTGCTTTATTTAAAAAATCAATTCCTGAGGTATCGCTGTAACTATTTTGATAAACAACCCGCTTTATGCCCGATTGATGAATTAATTTACTGCATTCTTTGCACGGAGACAACGTGATATACAAAGTTGAATTGGCGCAGGTTTGGGTTGATTTTGCTACTTTTAAAATTGCATTTGCCTCAGCATGAAGTACATACCATTGTGTTAAACCGTTGTCATCTTCACAACAATTTTCAAATCCGCTTGGCGTTCCATTGTATCCATCCGAAATAATCATACGGTCGCGAACAATAATTGCACCTACTTGTTTGCGTTTGCAATACGATAATTTGCTCCATTCAGCAGCAATTCGTAAATAAGCTTTGTCGTATTTATTTTGTTTTATATCGGTCATCAGCAAAAAAAATTTAATATGCGAAAAAATCAAATGCGAATATAATTCTTTATTATTTAAAAATTAAGAGAATTTTAAATCCTTGAATTAATTTAAATACTACATTTATATTTTTGAAATAATTACCGCTAAAATTTTTAAATTGAAGTTCACTAACAACGACATAACAACTATAATTAAAGCCACTTTTTTTGGTGCAAGTACTACTTTAGTAATCGAATCTGTTTCAATTGACAGCCGATCGATGCAAAACTCTGAAACCACTTTATTTTTCGCTTTAGTTGGTTCAAACAACGATGGTCATCAATACATACATGATTTAATTGACAAAGGAGTTAGGCACTTTGTTGTTCAAAAAATAGACAAAACTTTATTAGAAAAAGCTACTTTTTTTTTAGTTGATTCCACATTAATTGCACTTCAAAATTTAGCGACTTTTTATCGACAGCAATTTCATTTTCCAGTAATTGGCATAACAGGCAGCAACGGAAAAACTATTGTTAAAGAATGGCTAAATTTTTTATTAAGCCCAAACTTTAATATTGCAAGAAGTCCAAAAAGCTATAATTCGCAGGTTGGTGTTCCTTTATCGGTGCTATCTATTTCAGATAATAATAATTTGGGCATTTTTGAGGCAGGTATATCAACGACCGATGAAATGGATAATTTACAAAAAATAATCAATCCAACAATTGGGATTTTAACAAATATTGGCTCGGCACACGATCAAGGATTTACAAATATTAGTCAAAAAATTAAAGAAAAATTGAGGTTGTTTTCACATGTATCTCTTTTGATATATCAAAAAAACAAAACGATTGATGTTTTTTTAAACCCAAAAATAAGTACCTTTTCATGGTCATCAAATGACAAGAATGCCGATGTATTTATAATTACAAGTCAAATTGATACTAAAATGCAATTAAAAATTACTTATAAATCATTGTGTTTTTCAGTTATAATTCCGTTTCAGGATGGTGCATCTATCGAAAATGCAATTCATTGCCTCATGGTTTTATTACACTTTAACTACGATGAAACTATAATTCAAAATCGCATGAAGATGCTTTTTCCGGTCGAAATGCGGTTAAAAATTAAATCCGGAAATAAAAATACTGTTTTAATTGACGATAGCTACAGTTCTGATTACCAATCATTAAAAATAGCGTTAGATTTTTTAGAACACCAAAAACAGCATAAAAAGAAAACGGTTATTCTATCAAATATTGTTCAAAGTGGCTTGAGCGATGTTGAACTATACAGCAAGGTTTCACAATTAATTATTGCCAACAAAATTAGTAGGGTTATTATTGTCGGAGATGTTATTATTAATTACAAAAGTAAATTTCCAAATTGCTTGTCTTTTAAAACCACTGCAAACTTAATTCAAAATTTGGACAGCATTGAATTTGAAAACGAAACCATTCTTATTAAAGGCGCACGAAATTTTCATTTTGAAGAAGTGGTTTCGTTACTAGAGAAAAAAAATCACGAAACAGTTTTAGAAATTAATCTAAATGCAATAAGTCATAATTTAAATTTTTTTAAAGCAAAGATAAATTCTGGCACCAAACTTATGGTTATGGTCAAGGCCTTCGGTTATGGAAGTGGCGGTTTTGAGATTGCAAAGTTATTAGAACATCTTAAAGTTGACTATTTGGGTGTGGCTTTTGCAGATGAAGGAATTTCATTAAGAAAAGCAGGTATTGTGCTTCCAATTATGGTTTTAAATCCAGAGGTTTCTAGTTTTCCAGCTATTATACAGTATCAGTTGGAACCCGAAATATATTCGATGAATGGGCTAAATGAATTTTTAAAAATTGCTGCGTCTAAAGACCTTAAAGACTTTCCTATCCATATAAAATTAGATACCGGCATGCACCGTTTAGGATTTCAAGAAGTTGACTTGCCCGAATTAATAAAAAAATTAAAGGCATCTGAAAAAAGTTGTGTAAAAAGTATCTTGTCTCATTTGGCAACTAGTGACAGTGAAAATCATAACGATTTTACCAACTTTCAAATAGATTTATTTGAAAAATTATCTTCAAAATTAACATCAGAATTAGGTATTAACGCAATACGACATATTTTAAATACCTCCGGAATATCTAATTTTCCGAAAGCTCAATACGACATGGTTCGTTTAGGAATTGGACTTTACGGAATTTCAAACGATGCAAAAGAACAAAGTCAGTTAGAAAACGTGGGGACGTTAAAATCAATAATATCACAAATTAGAACCATAAAAAAAGATGATAGTGTTGGGTATGGACGCAAATTTGTAGCAACAAAAGAAACTAAAATTGCCACAATTCCGATAGGATACGCCGATGGAATATTTAGATCGTGGGGAAACGAAGTTGGTTTTGTGCTAATTAGGGGCCAAAAAGCAACAATTGTAGGAAGTATCTGTATGGATATGATGATGATTGACGTTACAGATATTAAATGCTATGAAGGCGATGCCGTTATTATTTTTGGCGAAAACCTTAGCGTTTCTTTAATTGCAAAAAAAATAAATACAATACCGTATGAAATTTTAACTAGTATTTCGCAACGCGTGAAACGAATTTTTTATAGAGATTAATACTAATTTTGATTTTTTTTGATATGTTTGTACAGTAACTTTAATAACTTTATAAAATGGGAGTGATATCAGAATTTAAAGCTTTTGCCTTAAAAGGCAATGTGGTTGATTTAGCAGTTGGTGTAATTATTGGAGCTGCTTTTAGTAAAATAGTATCATCGTTTATTGATCATGTAATTACTCCGTTGCTTTTAAAGCCAGCATTAGACGCAGCAAATTTATCAAAAATTGAAGATTTAGAAGTGCTTGGCGGTGTAAAATACGGTATGTTTTTATCAGCAATAATTAATTTTATTATTGTAGCTTTTGTTCTTTTTTTAGTAATAAAAGCAGTTAATAAAACCAAAAAAGAGCAAGTTCCTGCACCAGCGCCAGCAACAGGACCATCGCAAGAAGAATTGCTCACTCAAATTAGAGATTTATTAAAAAAATAATTTCCGCTACATTACTTATTCTAACTAAACCACTTGTTAATTCAAGTGGTTTTTCTTTTTGATTTTTTTCTAGTACTTTTGTAAAAAATTTAATGTACCATAAAGCAATATATGTAAATTATGTGGGGCAATAAAATAGAAATAAGTTTATAAAAACATAAAGACATAGAATATGAAAATCGCAGTTGTAGGTGCTACTGGTATGGTAGGCGAAGTAATGTTACAAGTTTTAGCTGAAAGAAATTTTCCAATTATCGAATTAATTCCCGTTGCATCCGAGCGATCTGTTGGAAAAGAAATTGAGTTTAAAGGTAAAAAATACAAAGTAGTTGGCATGCAAACTGCAGTAGATATGAAAGCTGATATTGCTTTATTTTCTGCTGGTGGCGAAACATCGTTACTATGGGCACCTAAATTTGCAGCAACAGGAACAACTGTTATTGATAACTCGTCGGCATGGCGCATGGATGTTACAAAAAAATTAGTAGTTCCAGAAATAAACGGTGCTATTTTAACCAAAGATGATAAAATTATTCCAAATGCAAACTGCTCCACCATTCAACTGGTAATGGCCTTGGCTCCTTTGCATAAAAAATATGGCATCAAACGGGTAATTGTTTCTACCTACCAATCAATCACTGGCACTGGCGTAAAAGGGGTGCAGCAACTTGAAAATGAGTATACAGGTATAAAAGGCGAAATGGCTTATAAATATCCGATACATCG
Source organism: Flavobacterium sp. (assembly GCA_043772535.1). Classification (GTDB taxonomy): domain Bacteria; phylum Bacteroidota; class Bacteroidia; order Flavobacteriales; family Flavobacteriaceae; genus Flavobacterium. Next base: position 6,682 of record JAYVGC010000065.1, read on the forward strand.
AAACGCAATTCCTCAATGCGACAGCTTTGAAGAAAATGGCTATACCAAAGAAGAAATGAAATTAGTGCGTGAAACCCAGAAAATTTTAAATGATACTACCATTGCCGTAACTGCCACTGCTGTGCGCGTACCCATTGTAGGGGGGCATAGCGAAGCGGTGAATGTAGAATTTAAAAATGATTTTGATGTAAACGAAGTTAGAAACGTGCTTCATAACACACCCGGAATTGTTGTTCAAGATAATATAGATACATTTACATACCCAATGCCTTTGTATGCCCAAGGAAAAGACGCTGTTTTTGTAGGTCGAATTCGACGTGATGAAAGCCAGCCCAACACGCTAAATATGTGGATAGTAGCCGATAATTTACGAAAAGGTGCTGCCACAAATACTGTTCAAATAGCAGAGTATTTGGTAGCACATAACTTGATTTAGATGGTAAATAATTGTAGCGCAACAAATCACAAAAAGTGTTAATGTAGAACATATTATCATTTATGACGTATATATTTGCAGTAATGAAAAAACAGATTTGTACTATATCTTTTGCATTATCACTTTTGATTCTGACATCACTAGTATTACAGTCTGTGCACTCTTACAGGCATATTAACGATTTTTTGTCCGAAAAAAAGTGTAACCACCAGTATGCAATTAATAAAACAGTAATTGCACATCAACATCATCAACTAGACCACTGTTTAAGTTGCGAGTTTACTTTTAGCACCTATATAAAGTCAAATTTACTTAGCTTTTCGTTTTATACAACGGCGAACTTTATATTGTACACAAATTCTTATTGTAAAAAAATCACTCCGTTTTTTAAAGGAAGTTTGTTTCAGCTACGGGCACCACCGAGTTATATTATTTAAAATAAATTGCTTTTTTTAAAGCCTATTGAAGTCGCATTTTTTGTTGGCTTAATCTTTTTTATAAACAATATAAACATAATAAAATGAAATCATTCATAACATTCCTATTTTTGGGACTGACCCTTTTTGTGCACGCTCAAAACAAAATTTCAGGTTATTTAACCGATAAAAACAATAATAAAATTCAAGATGCAAACGTCAGCATTACTGAGTTACGTAAAGAAACACAAACTGATAGCAATGGTTTTTTTGAAATTAAAAATCTTCCAAAAGGCACGTACACCATTGTTTTCTCTTTTATTGGTTTTGAAACGCAATGGCAACGTTTCGATTCAAAAAACCAGCTTGTCATGAATAGTACATTAGCCGAATCGGTGCATCAAATGGATGCCGTAATTATATCGACTGCATTTAATAAATTACAGTCAGAAAACGTAGTTAAAGTAGAGCATACCTCCGTACAAGAAATGCAACAACGGGGTGCTACAACATTAATTGAAGGGTTAGCAACAATTCCGGGAGTATCGCAAATTTCAACGGGAGTTTCGATCGGCAAACCAGTAATTCGAGGTTTAAGTGCTAATAGGGTTTTAATTTATTCACAAGGCGTGCGTCTAGAAAATCAAGCCTTTGGCGACGAGCACGGTTTGGGCTTAAACGATGACGGTATTGAAAGTGTAGAAATTATAAAAGGACCAGCATCACTACTTTATGGTTCTGATGCACTAGGAGGCGTTTTATATTTTAATCCAGAAAAATATGCAAAAGCTAATACCTTTGCAACCGATGTCAGTATAAAATCGTTTTCTAATACCAACGGAAACAAAATAGGTGCTGGCGTTAAAATATCTGACGAAAAATTAAAATTTATTGGTCGTTTTAGTAACACACAGCATGCCGATTATGCGACCGCAAATAAAGAACGAGTAACCAACACCAGATACAACGAATTAGATTTTAAAACCGGCATCGGGTACAGTGATAAAAACGTTACGTCTGATTTTAGATACAATTTCAATCAATTAAAACTTGGTATACCTGAAAATGGAATTGCAGAACAGACCACTAATAAAAATCCAGAATATCCTCGGCAAGCAGTTTTTAATCATTTGTTAAGTTTAAACAATACCTTTTTTTTAGGAAAATCAAAGCTAGACGCTAACATTGGATATATTTATAATGATCGAGCCGAATTTCCAGAAAACGAAATTCCGGGTTCTAATTGGTATTTAAAAACAGTAAACTATGATGTAAAATATCATTTGCCTAGGGCCAAGAAATTAGAGACAATTATCGGTATACAAGGAATGAATCAAACCAACACCAATGTTGGCACAACATTTTTAATACCAAATGCCCTAACTAAGGACATGGGTGTTTTTGGAACCGCTCGATATGATTGGTCTAAAAATGTTATTCAAGCAGGTGTTCGATACGATTCGCGCACTATTAAAACAGACCAGTTTGGAGAATTGGGTGACAATGGTTATTTAGCGCCAATTGATAGAAAGTTTAACAGCTTTAATGCCTCTTTAGGATACAAAACGAGCTTAAGTAAAGAAACTATTTTACGATTAAATACGGCTACGGGTTTTAGAGCACCAAATATTTTTGAATTGAGCTCAAATGGTGTTCATGACGGAACAATTCGTTATGAAATAGGAAATGCATCACTTAAAAGTGAACAAAATTTTCAGGCTGATTTAAATTTAGAATACAAAAATACCCATTTTGAATTTTTTGTAAACGGATTTTATAACAAAATAAACAACTACATCTACATATCGCCAAATGGCGAAGTTATTGACGATTTTAATGTTTATGATTACTTACAATCTGATGCTAACTTGTTCGGTGGCGAAGCCGGAATTCACTTTCATCCACACCCTATTGATTGGTTGCACATTAACTCAAATTTTGAAAGCGTGACGGGAACAACTAACAATGGTAGTAATTTGCCCTTAATTCCTGCAAATCGATTTACGAATACACTGCGAATCGATATTAAATCGTATCAATGGTTTAAAGAAGGATTTGCCTCAGCAAACATTGAACATACCTTAAAACAAAACAACCCAAGCGAATTTGAAACCAAAACCAACGATTATACAATAATAAACGTTGGGTTTGGCGGAAAAATAATTATTGGAAAAAGTTCTTTTAACGTTCATTTAAACGCCAATAATGTATTTAATAGAGTTTATGTAGCTCATTTATCGCGATTAAAAGCAGATGGAATTCTAAATATCGGAAGAAACATTGTTTTAGCTCTAAATATCAAAATATAACTATAGATCAGTATTCATTTAATGCTTCGAAAAAACATCATTAATCCTGTTTTTTTGAAGCATTTTGCTTTTTTATAATAGCACAGTAGGCCATTTATTACATTAAAATCCTAAAGGTATAAAAAGGTATTTTTTAGAATTTTAACATAACATTTAATTCTATTACCGTAATTTTGTATCCTAGATTTTTTAGATATATGCTTAAAATAATTTCGGTTCCTATTTCAATAATTGCATTGGTTTTTTTTTATGGTTTTTTGCTGCTTTTTCATCCAATACAAATAATTTGTTTTCGATTGTTTGGGTACCAAGCACATAAAGAAAGCGTCGATATTTTAAATTTTTTTCTGGTAGGATGCACCATGCTTTTAGGCACAACCTATTCATTTGAAAACCTTGAATCGGTACCAAATAAAAAGCCCCTTATATTTGTTGCAAATCATCAAAGTATGTTTGATATCGTGGCCATGATTTGGTTTTTAAGAAAATATGATGTAAAATTTGTGAGCAAAAAAGAGTTAGGTAAGGGCGTTCCATCGGTATCCTATAATTTAAGAAACGGCGGTTCAGTACTTATCGATCGCTCCAACCCACGTAAAGCCGTTGCTGACATCAAAGCATTTGGCACGTATTTAGAGGTAAACAAACGTTCTGCATTTATATTTCCAGAGGGAACTCGCAGCAAGGATGGCGTTCCTAAAAAGTTTTACGAAAGTGGTTTACGAACCCTTTGCGAAAACACACCATCGGCAACAATAATACCAATTACAATTAATAATTCATGGAAATTTCATAAATATGGTTTTTTTCCTTTCGGATTATTCATGAAAATAAAATATACGTTTCATGAACCATTATCCGTTAAGGATTATAAATTCGGTCAAATTTTTGAAAAAACACACCAAGCAATCATTAATTCGGTTATATAATTAATTAAAACCTGCCTTAGGGCTTATTAAAATGGCATTAAATAACATTCGTCTAGAAGTGATGCAATTTCTAGAAAAAAGCGTCGACACATTTGTAGATCAATTCCTAATTCCTGTCGAAAAAATTTGGCAGCCAAGCGACTTACTTCCTAATTCTGAAAGTGAAACCTTCTTTGACGAAGTAAAAGAATTACGCGAAATTGCAAAAGACTTACCATACGACTTTTGGGTAACATTAGTAGGTGACACCATTACCGAAGAAGCACTTCCAACCTACGAATCATGGTTAATGGAAGTAGAAGGTGTAGATAACGTAAATCGCAACGGATGGAGCAGATGGATACGACAATGGACAGGAGAAGAAAACCGCCATGGCGATGCGCTAAGCAAATATTTATACCTATCCGGTCGTGTAAACATGCGTGAAATAGAAATGACAACCCAACACCTAATCAGCGATGGTTTTGATATAGGTACCGGCACAGATCCGTACAAAAACTTTGTATACACAAGTTTTCAAGAACTTGCCACGTACGTTTCGCACAACAGAGTAGCACAAATGGCCAAAAAATTTGGGGACAATAAATTATCAAAAATGTGCAAAATGATTGCTGGTGATGAAATGCGACACCACCATGCGTACAGCGAATTTGTAAATCAAATTTTTAAAGTAGATCCATCAGAAATGATGCTCGCTTTTCAATACATGATGAAACAAAAAATAACAATGCCTGCTCATTTTTTACGAGAATCAGGGCAAAAAATTAGCACCGCCTTTGAAGAGTTTTCTAATTCAGCCCAAAAAGTAGGCGTGTACACCGCATCAGATTATGTAGACATACTTCAAAAATTAGTAGATAAATGGCAAATCGACAAAATAGTTAACCTATCCGACGAAGCCGAAAAAGCCCGAGATTATCTAATGAAGTTGCCAGGACGAATGGCAAAAATTTCAGAACGATTAATATTGCCAACCGAAACCGCAGTATTTAAATGGGTGCAACCAGCATTGGTAGTTTAAAAAAATACAAATTAAAAATAATTAAAATAATTTGAAAGTGCCCCATTGCGTTTTTTTGTCATTGCCTCGTTCCTTACAATGACAAAAAAACGCAATGCGTCGGGCTCTACGCTTTATCTTTTTTGCCACAAAATAAATTTTAAAAACAAATTTTGAATAGGCAAAAAAGGATACCGCTTCTATCCCTCACTCAACCCAATATCCACATGAACACCAATTTAATACAGCATACCATCGAGTTCGTAAAACAAAAATTACAACATGCAGAGGCAGGACACGATTGGTTTCATATTGAACGAGTGTACAAAAGCAGCCTAATCATTGCTCAATATGAAACTTGCACCTTAGAAATTGTTCAACTCGGGGCATTATTACACGACATAGCCGACAGCAAATTTTATGATGGTGACGAATCCATAGGTCCAAAAGTAGCAAGATACTTTTTAGAATCTCAAAACGTATCCGAATCAATTATCATTCAGGTTATTAATATAATCGAAAATATTTCGTACAAAGGCGGCAATTTTGACCAAAAACCACCATCAATCGAACTCCAAATTGTACAAGATGCCGACCGTTTAGACGCAATTGGCGCCATTGGAATTGCCCGAACATTTAATTACGGCGGCTTTAAAAACCGACAATTATATAACCCCGATATCGCTCCGAATTTAAAAATGACCAAAGAAGAATACAAAAATAATGAAGCCCCAACTATAAATCATTTTTACGAAAAACTATTGCTCTTAAAAGACAAAATGAATACCACTACTGCAAAAAAAATAGCGCAACAACGCCACGAGTATATGGAGGGCTTTTTAAAACAATTTTTTTTAGAATGGAACGGGCAAAATAAGTAATAGAATTATCTAAATTACTAGCAAACAGCGATAACAAGCACTTAAGCAATAATGATTTAAGCAACGAACTACACCAAAATCAAATATAAACAACACATTCTTTATTACTTGTAAGTAGTTGAACTTTATGCTTCAATTTTTATAAACTGCTACTTAATGCCAATTTAAAACATATATTAAAATCGTTGTTAAAATTTGGGATTATTTTATATTTCAATTTTAAAAATAATTATTACATTTGATAAAAAATTAAGCATTATGGAATCAAAAAATCCTTTTTTTAAAAATAAAACGTTTTCAACAGCGCTATCAAAATCAAACGACACGGTGCAAAATGCCACGGTAATAGATTATAATAACGAAATGACAGTGTCGGGAACAATTAGTAAATCATTTTTATTACTGCTGCTATTGGTAACCGGTGCATCTATCACTTGGATCATGACTAGCAATGGGCAAAACCCTATTGTTTTTACCATTGGCGGCGCCGTAATGGGACTGATTTTAGTGTTAATTTCAAGCTTTAAACCGCAATATTCGGGGTATTTAGCTCCAGGATATGCCATTTTTGAAGGTCTTTTTATTGGCGGAATTTCGGCACTATTCGAAATCATGTATCCTGGAATTGTGGTTCAAGCAGTTGCCGCTACTTTTGTAACCTTTATAGTTTGCCTCGGATTGTATAAATTTAATATTGTACAGGTTACCGAAAAATTTAAATCGGTTGTAATTGGCGCAACAATGGCCATAGCGGCCTATTATTTACTGTCTTGGATTGCATCATTTTTTATTACGTTCGAAGCAATTCACCAAGGCAATTCACCATTAAGTATCGGAATTAGTGTTTTTGTTATTGTAATTGCGTCCTTAAATTTATTTTTAGACTTTGATCAAATCGATAAAGGAGTTAAAAGCAAAATGCCGAAATATATGGAATGGTATGGTGCTATGGGATTAATGATTACTCTGGTTTGGTTGTATATTGAATTTTTACGTTTATTGTCAAAGCTCAGCAGGAAATAAACTCAATAAAAAATCCGATTTGTAACATCTTGTACAAATCGGATTTTTTTTATGCAACCATTTTTTCAAATGCAATAAAGTGTTTCAACTTCCCCCCCATATCGAAAATAGGATAGCCTTTAATTTCGCATTTATAAATGGTACCATCTTTACAGTAATTAATAACCACTTCTTTAAAAGGGATTTGGTTTTTAACCGCTTCACCGATAATTTTTGAAACTGCAATATCAGTCGCTTTGCCTTGAAACATTTTCGGATGATTTCCTATTACTTCATTAGGCAAGTAGCCATTCATGTCAACCATATTTTTAGACGCAAAAACAATTTTTAAGTTAACGTCTGTAAGCACTATCACGGTTTTATTTTGTAACTCTTCACATAAATCCCAACTGCAATTCCAATTATTTTTGCGTTCAAAATTTTTTAAAATTGCTGTATCAGTAGTAGTTTTTTTTAAATCTGAAAAATAGACACTATAAAAATCCCAAGATGCCAAAGGAGTTTTTGGAAAAGTGACGGTCTTTAAATACCTCGAAAATGCTTTTTCATATTCAGAAAGTTCCATAATATTAATTTATGTTATACAAAGATATAGTTAAAAGTAATTATATTAAGCAATATAGGCTAAGTTTAACGAATGTTGAACTATTTTATGACTACTTCAAAAAAATTAAATTATGTTTTTAATATCTTTGTTCAAAAAATTTTATTAATGATTTTACAAATAAAATATTATGTTGCTTTTGTTTTTATTCTATTATTTGCAATCTCACACAGTCAAGTTACAATGATTTGGACATTAACCAACCCCAAAGTTGCTGCGTCACCAGCAATAGATTCTGCCAAGAATACACTCGAAAACACAAAATCGCTCGAAATATTATTTGCTAAATTGTATACATTAAAAACAAATAAGTCTGCCCAAAACGTAATTTTTACACACATTGGGGACTCCCATATTCAAGCAGATAAAATAACCGCAGTTTTACGAAATGAATTTCAGGATTATTTTGGAAATGCAGGACGACGGCTACTATTTCCATTTCATGTTGCAAAAACAAATGAACCTTCCGACTTGCAATCAACATCAATTTCGCAATGGCAAAGTAGCCGCCTATCAAAAATGAATCCTGATGTGGCTTGCGGAATTGCCGCTTACGGCATAAAAACGAATCAACAAAATGCTGAAATTATAATTCAATTAAAAGATAGTATACCTGTTGTGCATTTAAAAAGAAGTTAAAAAAGGTTGTTCATTTTGAAAATAAATTCGTATATTTAATTGAATTTCAAACAGTTAAACACAATGAACAACCTGACTTAAAATTACAAAATAATTTTAAAAGAATGACACTAAATTGCTCACATATCAAAAGTTTTAAACAAATTAGACAACCTAAAATGTTTAATATTGAACTTAAAGCACTAAATTTGACTGCGGAATACATGTTTATTAATACTGAATGTCAGTTATTTAGATATTTAAATGGTACTGAATTAGAGTTTAAAATTGAGCGTAGTAATTACAATAAAAAACGCAGAAAGCTTTTTAATTTTATGGAAAGTATCCGTAAATCTTTGAGCGATGAATTTATCGAATTTACTGATGTTCTAATTGTAGACTCAACTCCTGTTGAAATTTGTAAAATCAGTAGAGCTAAGCGTTCGGCAATTTGTTCAACAGATGAAATTTTTCCTTCTTTTGGATATTGCGCAGCACAAAAAAGCAGGTATTTTGGCTATAAACTCCATGTAGTTTGCGATAAAAATGGGGTGTTTCATTCCTTTGATTTGACACCAGCAAATATTCATGATATAAATTATTTAAAAGATATTAGAGACAACTTCAAAAATTGTGAAATAATAGGCGACAGGGGCTATATAAGTAGTGATTATCAGTTAGATTTATTCAATTATTCAAACGTTAAATTATTAATTCCATTGCGAAAAAACCAACATAATTTTAATGGATTTTCATATAAAAAAGCAAAAATAAGAAAGAAAATTGAAACTGCTTTCTCCCAACTAAGTGGGCAATTTATGTTGCACATTAATTATGCAAAAACATTTCTCGGATTGAAAACAAGATTACTGTCAAAAATTACAGCATTTACAATAATACAATACATCAACTTTTTTGTAGAAAATCGAAGTTTAAACAAAATTAAAATTAACTTAGCCTAACTGCACAACAGGTAAGGGTTATATATTTACATTTCTGTTCTATAATTATGTTACGCCAGACAATAATGGTTCGGAACGGGCAATTAGAAACGTAAAAGTGAAACAAAAAATATCTGGACAATTTAAAACAGTAAGAGGTGCACAAATCTATGCAATCATTCGTTCGGTAACTGATACGTGCATAAAAAATGGACAAAACATCTTGTTTGCTTTTAAAACTATTGCTAAATTGCAAACAAAATAGTTACATAATTTTTAGTAAAAAATAATTTTTTAAATTTATGTAAAGAAGTGGTTTAAACTTATTTGGTAATTAAAAAAAGTGTTGACGAAATTTGTGTTGCAAAACATAATCATTTCAAAATCAGCCATTATGTACAATGTACTTGATAAAGATATAATAAAAAATGAAATTGTTCCTTATTTGCTATTGTCAAAAAGAGGTTTTCAGGTAACAGTTCCTTTAGAAGAAATGATTAATGGAATTTTTTATAAACTAAAAACTGGCGTTCAATGGAATCAATTGGCCACGAAAGCCTTATTTGATGGTGACCCATTAAATTGGCAATTAGTTTATTATCATTATCGAAAATGGTGCGTTACAGATGTTTTTAAGAAAATTTGGACAAGTATTTTAGAAAAATACAAATCTAAATTTGACCTCTCGAGTGTCGATTTCGATGGTAGTCATACCTCGGCAATTCAAGGTGGCGAAGATGTAGAATATCAAGGAAGAAAAAAACGTAAAATAACAAATGCACTGTATTTAAGCGATAGATAAGGTTTGCCATTAGCAATTTCAAATCCAATAGCAGGAAATCATAATGATCTTTACAACATTGAAGTTCAGTTTGAAGTTGTAACAGGAACATTAGAACAAGCAAATATTCCAGTTGATGGTCTTTTTTTAAGCGCTGATGCAGGATTTGATTCTAAAGAATTTAGATTGTGTTGTGAGAAAAAAGAGATTAATGCCAATGTTTGTTTTAATAAAAAAAATGGCGATGCAGTTAGATATGAATATTTTGACCAATTGCTTTATAATGATAGATATAAAGTTGAAAGAAAAACTCATGGATGGATAATTATAAATCTTTACTCAACAGATTCGACACCACAACAGCCAGCTGGTTAGGCTTAAATTATCTAGCATTTGTAATAATTGCACTGAAAAAATTTAACAAAATAAAAGTTTAAACCACTTCAAAGAAAAAAACTAATATAATTGAAATTTTTTTGCGTAATTTGCATTGTAAATTTTATTTTAAAAACTCATTAAAAACTTAAAAAAATATCATTTAACTGTATTCACCTCACTCTTTTTTAAAGGTTGGATAAGAGTTGTATTGTATGGCATCTTTTATCTTTCAACTCTTGTCGTAAATGCCCAAAAAGAGCAGTTGGCTCAAAATTATTTTGACAGAGGCGAGTTTGAAAAAGCCTTAGTCAGCTTTCAAGAACTAGCCAAAGAGCAATCGTATAATTACTTGTATTTTCAAAAATCGATCGACTGTTTGCAGCAATTGAAACAATTTGACAAGGCGGAATTATTGCTTTTTAATCGGTATGAAAAATACAAACAAGCAACTTTTTTAGTAGAAATTGGTTTTAATTATCAATTGCAAAAAAACACACTGCAAGCAAAAAGGTATTTTGACTTAGCGATTGATAGAATTAAAAAAAATCCTGATGAAGTGTATGGAATTGTTCAGGTTTTCGAACAAAAATCGGTACTTGATTATGCACTTTTAGCATATCAAACAGCACTAAATTTAAACTCAAAATACAATTTTAACTATCAAATGGCAATGCTTTACGGTCAAAAAGGTGCTGTTGATAAAATGATAGATATGTTTTTAAACGAATCTATTCAAAACCCTGGCAATACGGTTAGAATTCAAAATCAAATGTCGCGATTTATAGCCGAAGATAAAGCTTCTACTTTTAACGAATTATTAAAAAAAGCACTACTGATAAAAATTCAGAAAACGCAAGACGTTTTTTGGAATCGATATTTAAGCTGGTATTATGTTCAAATTAAAGAATATGGAAAAGCCTTTGTGCAAGAAAAAGCAATTTACAAGCGAAATCCTGAATCTTTGAACACCATTGTAGGTTTGGGCGAGTTGGCAATGGAAGAAAAAAATACCGAAACAGCTGTTGAAATATTAAATTTTGTACTTTTAAATACAACCGATTTAGATTTACAGATTCAGGCTAATGCGTACTTAATCGAAAATAAAATTAACTTGGCTCAAGTTACTAATTACGAAGCTATCCGTCAAGAATTAGATAATTTAACAAAAAAATTTGGTGAAACCCCCTTTTCATTATCACTCTTAAAACTAAAAGCACATTTTGCGGCCTTTAAATTAAAAGACGTCGAAAATGCCAAAATAATTTTAAAAAATGCTTTAGAAATGCCTTTAAATACATTTCAAACTGCCGAAATTAAAATGGAATTAGCCGACATATTTTTGTTTGAAGCAAAGTTTAATCAAGCGTTATTGTATTACTCCCAAATACAAGAGCAAGGCAGTAACAGTAATTTTTCGCAAGAAGCAAGTTTAAAAATCGCAAAAACAAGTTATTATAAAACTGATTTTGTATGGGCTACGCATCAATTAAAAATACTAAAATCTGCTTCAACGCAATTAATTGCTAACGATGCCATGGATTTATTTTTACTAATAAACGATAATACTGTCGAAGATTCGACGCAAGTTGCGCTCAAAAATTTTGCGAAAGCCGATTATTTACTTTTTCAGGATAGAAAACAAGACGCACTCGAGGCATTTCAAGCTATCTTACGAGATTTTAAAGGTAAAGAAATTGAACCTGTCACCCTTTTAAGATTAGGTAAAATATACGAAAATCAATCCAATTTTACACAAGCATTGTCCTATTATCAACAAATTATTGCTACTTTTAAAGAGTGTATTTATGTTGATGAAGCACTGTTTTTTTCGGCAGAAATTTATAATCAATTAAATGATTCAGAAAAAGCAAAACCGCTATATGAAGCCATATTGTTTAAACATGAAGACAGTATTTATTTTGTACAAGCACAACAAAAATATCGAAAACTAATAGGGAGCACTAACTTATAAACAACCCTTTTTAAAACCTATATCAAAAAATGATTTTATACAACGTAACCACAAATATTCACGAAAGCGTTCACAATCAATGGTTAAATTGGATGCAAACCAAACATATTAACGAAGTTTTAGCGACTGGAAAATTTACTTCGGCTCGAATGGTGCGGGTATTAATTGAAGAGGAGCTTGGCGGATTTACCTACGCCGTGCAATACACCTGCGACTCGATGGATACTTTACAACGATATTATATCGATGACGCTCCAAATTTAAGAAACGAGGCACTACACTTGTTTGGTGATAAAGCCTTAGCGTTTAGAACCGAACTAGAAGTGGTTGCTGAATTTTTTCAGAATAATTAAATACCATGTTTTAGTAAAATTCATATATTTTATAAGCACAGTTACAGCAAAAATTTGTTTAAACGTAACAAAAAAACACTACCCCCATTATGATTGTAAAAGCAAAAAAACACCTCGGACAGCACTTTTTAACAGATGAAAGTATTGCGAAAAATATTGCGGATACTTTAAATTTAGAAGGATATAACACTGTTTTAGAAATTGGTCCCGGCATGGGTGTTTTAACCAAATATTTGTTAAAAAAGCCTGTAACAACCTATGTTTGCGAAATTGATAACGAATCGGTACACTACCTTGAAGTACATTATCCGCAATTACAGGACAAAATAATAGCTAAAGATTTTTTAAAATACAATATTAATGAAATTTTTGAAAGCAAACAGTTCGCAATTATAGGTAACTTTCCGTACAATATATCGACCCAAATAGTATTTAGAGCACTCGAATATCGAAGTCAAGTAAAAGAGTTTTCGGGCATGTTTCAAAAAGAAGTTGCAGAGCGAATTTGTGAAAAAAAAGGCACTAAAGCGTACGGTATTTTATCGGTTTTAGTACAAGCGTTTTATGATGCAGAATATTTATTTACGGTGGGGCCTGAAGTTTTTAATCCGCCGCCAAATGTACAATCGGGCGTTTTGCGATTGCGTCGAAAAGAAAATTTTATGTTGCCTTGTGGCGAAAAATTCTTTTTTAGCGTAGTAAAAACCGCTTTTGGTCAACGTCGTAAAACGTTAAGAAATAGTTTAAAAACCTTTAACTTAACCGATAGTTTAAGAGAAGATTGTATCTTTGACCTTCGTCCAGAGCAATTAACCGTTGCAATGTTTATAGAATTAACTCAAAAAATAGAGGCCGATGCAGTTTAAAATCAGCAAAGAACTTTTGGTTCAAATAGGGCAACTTATTCAAAACAAAAACGATAACGAACTCGAAATTTTGTTGAATGATTTGCATCACGCTGATATTGCTGAAATTTTTGAAGAATTAGACACAGAGCAAGCCACCTATATTTTTAAAATTTTAGACAGCGAAAAAACAGCTGAAATTCTGTTAGAATTAGAGGACGATTTACGCGAAAAAATTCTGCATAATTTATCCGCCAAGGAAATAGCGGAAGAACTTGACGAAATGGATACCGACGATGCTGCCGACATCATATCTGAACTTTCGCAAAGTAAAAAAGAAGAAGTAATATCTGAACTTGAAGACCTTGAACATGCCAAAGATATTGTTGATTTATTGCGCTATGACGAAGACGAGGCGGGCGGATTAATGGGTAAAGAGCTTGTAAAAGTTAACGAAAACTGGACCGTTTTAACCTGCATTAAAGAAATGAGAATGCAAGCCGAAAACGTCACGCGCGTGCACTCTATTTATGTTGTAGACGACGAAAACCGGCTGAAAGGTAGGTTGTCGTTAAAAGATTTATTGACCACTTCATCCAAAACACACATTAGCGAAGTTTATATCCCGAAAGTAACCTTTGTAAAAGTAAATACACCCAATGTAGAAGTGGCTCGAATTATGCAAAAGTACGATCTAGAAGCCATTCCGGTTGTTGATGAAATGGGGCGCCTTGTAGGACGCATAACCATTGACGACATTATTGATGTAATAAAAGAAGAGTCTGATAAAGATTACCAATTAGCAGCGGGTATTACACAAGATATTGAAGCGGGAGACAGCGTATTAGAAATAACTAGAGCACGTTTACCCTGGTTACTGATAGGAATGTTTATTGAATTAGTTGCTTCCTACGTTTTGAAAGGAAATGAAATTGCTTTTCAAAAATATTCTACACTAATAATTTTCGTTCCTTTACTCTCGGCTACGGCGGGTAATATTGGTGTGCAAGCCTCTGCAATAGTTGTTCAAGGTTTGGCAAACGGATCTTTAAAAGAATTTAGCAAAGGTTATTTTAAGAAAGAATTACAAGTCGCAATGATATCGGGCACCACTATTGCCCTATTCATATTATTTTATCATTCTGTAATGTACCAGCAATATCAAGTCGGCTTAGCAATATCAATATCGATCATTGTAGTGATTTTGTTTGCAGCTACTTTAGGAACTTTAGTGCCTTTAATATTAAACAAAAATAAAATTGATCCTGCCATTGCTACAGGTCCTTTTATTACAACCACTAATGACGTTTTCGGCATTATCATCTATTTCTCGATTGCACGATTGATTTTAGGGTTTTAGAGTTTTCTTGTACCCTGCCAAATAAATTAATAATTACGAAAATTATAGCGAACAAGCTACATTTATACAACTTTTAGGTTTGAAACATTACAATTATATTTTTACAGGCACTGGTTTAGCAGCCTTAATGACGGTTTATGAAATGATTTTATCTGATAATTTTACTGATAAAACCATTTTACTACTCGATGCCGATTTAAAACAAACCAACGACCGAACTTGGTGCTTTTGGGATAAAGACAAAGTTTTTGATGCTATTGTTTTTAAAAAATGGAAAGACGCATTATTTTTAAACGACGTTTGGGATAAAAATTTAAATTTGAATCCGTATCAATATAAAATGATTCGTGGACTTGATTTTTATGAAATGGTTTTTTCAACCATTCAGAATCATGAAAATATTGTTTTTAAAAATCAAAAAGTTAGTAGCTTTTGCGAAAAAAATAGCAGTTGCGAAGTTAGTACGGATAGTGAAACTTTTACTTGCGATGCCATTTTTAATTCTATTTTTGATGTAAATAATGTAAAAAATCAAATAAAATATCCACTACTTCAGCAGCATTTTATAGGTTGGTTCATCAAAACTGCCGCACCACAATTTGATGAAAACGCGCTAACTTTTATGGATTTTTCTGTAAAACAGAATAATAATACTCGGTTTATGTACGTTTTACCGTTTTCTGCTAACGAGGCGTTGGTTGAGTATACTTTGTTTTCAAAAGATTTACTTGAAGACGCTGAATACGAAAATGAAATAAAAATTTACTTAAAAAAGCACGGCATTACCGATTACCAAATTGTAGAAAAAGAAAAAGGAAACATTCCAATGACAAGCTATAAATTTTGGAGTAAAAATTCAAAAAATATTGTGCATATTGGCTCAAATGGTGGATGGACTAAGGCAAGCACTGGCTTTACTTTTAAAAACGTAACAAAATTATCAAAAAAATTAGTCCACTTTTTAGAGACCCAATCTGATTTTAGAAAATTTCATCAGCAAGATAAATTCTGGTTTTATGATTTATTATTTATCGATGTTTTGCATAAAAACAATGAATTGGGATCTCAAATTTTTTCATCATTATTTAAAAAAGGAAATCCAACCTTAATTTTTAGATTTTTAGATGGTGAAACTACTTTTTTTGAAGATATTCAAGTCATGGTTAAATGCCCTAAACGGCCGTTTATAAAAGCATTACTTAATCGACTGTTTAGATTTTAATAATAAAATTATTGAGTGTACAAGTTTTAATTTTATTTTGTAAGTATTTTTTTTATCATTAAATCGTCAAATAAAACTTGTTCAAAATACTTTATGTCGCCAAACAATTGTTTGGTAAACTCTAACTTAATATACTTGTTTACCAATAATTTGCTTTTGGCTACATTTAGTTCCAATCCATTTTTTTTGAGGTGTTTTTGAAAATCATTTTGAAAATCTAGCGGTTTTACTTTGGTTAAAAAGGCATCGTAATTTAATTTATTAAGGTTATATTTATTTGCATCTAAAATTTCAAACACAAAATGATTCACTAGTCCTGATTGTAAAATATAGGTTAAACTTTCTTGTTCATGAATTGTTTGTAAAGGCACAAAAATATCTGGTACAATGCCACCACCTCCGTACACAATACGTCCGTTTTTAGTTTTGAATTTTAAAGAATCACTTATTTTAATTTTGTCTTTTTGATACAATTCTCCGTTTTCAAAACGACTTTCGCTTTCTTTAAAATAGCTCTCGCTTTCTCCTTTTTTATAAGGCTTTTGAATACATCGTCCGCTTGGGGTAAAATATCGTGCAATTGTTAATCTTACTGCTGACCCATCGTCAAAATTCATTTCGCGTTGCACCAATCCTTTACCAAATGAACGCCTACCTATTATCATTCCTCGATCGTTATCTTGAATTGCTCCTGCTACTATTTCGCTTGCTGATGCAGAGTTTTCGTCTATCAAAATACTAACCTTTCCCTGCTCAAAAGCGCCTTTGTTGGTAGCATATGTTTTTGTTTCGATGCCTTTTTTGTTTCTCGTTATCACAATCAATGCTTTATCTGGAAGCAAATCGTCAGCAATTTGAGTTGCCATTTCTAAAAAACCACCGCCGTTATCTCGTAAATCTATTACCAGTGATTGCAGCCCTTTTGATTTTAAATACAATAACTCTTTGTGAAATTCGGTATATGTAGTTTCAGCAAAACGATTAATTTTGATATAACCGACACTTTTAGAAAGCAGTAAACCAACGGCAACGCTTTTAATAGGAATCACATTTCGTTTTAGGTTTATTTTAATCGTTTTCTTGATCGATTTTCTGAATATTATTAGTGCAATTTCTGAGTTTATTTCCCCTCGTAGTTTATTAAACAGACTATCGGTAGTAAGTTTTTTTCCAAAAAGTGGATACGAGTTGGCATAAATAATTCGATCACCAGGCTTAATGCCGGCTTTTTCGGCCGGACTATTTTCTATTGGTGTTATTACCGCTATCGAATCGTTATAATTATAAAAATTAATTCCAATTCCAACAAAATTTCCTTTCATACTCTCTGCAACCAGCTTTTGCTCGTGTGGCGTTACATATACCGAATGTGGATCGAGCTTTTGTAAAATTGAATTTACGGTTAAATTGACTATTGAGTCAGTTTTTACATCGTCAACATATTCATTATCAATAAAATCAAGTAGTTTGTTTAGTTTTGTTTTGTAATTGTTTTTTACAAATGAAAATTTTTCAACTGGAAGATGCAGTATGCTACCAAGTAAAACTCCAAAAGCGATACAGGTAAATAGTAAAAGTGGTAAGTAAATTTTATTTGGTTTCATTTATGTATTTTAAAGATTACGATAATGAAACAGGAAAAATTGTTGTCAATAGTACAGTCGCATCATGCGTTGCTTGGTTCGTTTTTGCAATAATTGGTAAATTGAAAAATTTTTCTGATTTTTTTCTACCTTCAAAAAACAGTATAACATATAACGAATGCTTTTTTAAATTGCTTTATTTTAAATTGCAATCTTGAAAAGGCTCGCATTATTTTTTATTAAAATAAATTTCGAAAAATAATGTCATACACTGTCAATTAAAATTGAGAGTGTATGACTATTTTAACAAAAACCTTGTTACCGAAGCGCATTTTTGGCTTCAATACTCATTGTAGCATGTGGAACTACACGTAACCTTTCTTTACTAATTAATTTTCCAGATACTTTACAAACGCCATATGTTTTGCTTTCTACACGAAATAGGGCATTTTTTAAATCGCGAATAAATTTTTCTTGGCGAATTGCCAATTGCGAATTAGCTTCTTTGCTCATCGTTTCGCTGCCTTCTTCAAATGCCTTAAATGTTGGTGACGTATCATCTGTACCGTTATTTAAGTCGTTCATATAAGCGCTTTTAATCAGCTCTAAATCGGCCTGGGCTTTTGCAATTTTATTCACTATTAATTCTCTAAACTCTACTAAATCTGCATCAGAATAGCGTACTTGATCTTCGGTCATATTCATAATAATTTATTTTTTAGTTGTTATTCTGTTTTTATTTTTTGAACTGTGCAATTGCAATTGTTGTTTTAATATCATCAAAATCTATTTCGGTGCCATTTTTAATTTCGGTTTCAAAAACTAATTCCTGCGTTAATGTTTCAGATTTTATATATTCTAAATTTGCATTTACGGCTTTTTCCAAAGTTTCATTAATTTGAATTTGAACTTTAATTTTATCCATCACCTCAAAACCAGTTTCCTTTCTAAGATTCTGAATTCGGTTTACCAATTCTCTTGCAATACCTTCTTGTTTTAATTCTTCTGAAATAGTGATGTCTAAAGCTACTGT
The DNA here is from genome assembly GCA_043772535.1 of Flavobacterium sp. GTDB lineage: Bacteria > Bacteroidota > Bacteroidia > Flavobacteriales > Flavobacteriaceae > Flavobacterium. The sequence continues at coordinate 25,366 of JAYVGC010000065.1, forward strand.
AATACCATTTGCGTTAGCTACCAAGCAACCCGGAATATCTTGAGATGTAATTTCTACTTCTTCTGATGTTAAAATTACTTCATTTTCTCCAATCTGCAATTTTAGACTGCCATTGGTGTCAATTTCGTTAATTTGGTCTTGTGAAAAAGTTTGTATCTCTTTGGCTATCAATGCCATATCTTTACCAAATCGTGGTCCAAGTGTTTTAAAATTAGGTTTAATTTGCTTTACTAATATTCCTGATGCATCATCTAAAAGTACGATTTCTTTTACATTTACTTCCGCCATGATTAGATCCGAAACAGCTTCTATTGCAGCACGATCATCTTCGTCAAGCACCGGAATCATTACCTTTTGTAACGGCTGACGCACTTTTATCATTTCTTTTTTTCTTAGTGATAATACTAATGATGATATGGTTTGTGCTTTCTGCATTCGGCTCTCTAACGACTTATCAACAAAGTTTTCAACGCTTTTTGGAAATTCAGACAAATGTACACTCGTAAAGTTTTCTGATAGTGTGGTTTTTGTTAAATCTCTGTAAAGTTGATCCATATAAAACGGTGCAATAGGTGCCGAAAGTTTAGTTACCGTTAACATACAGGTATATAATGTTTGGTATGCCGCAATCTTATCTTGAGCATATTCGCCTTTCCAAAAACGTCTTCTGCATAAACGAACATACCAGTTGCTTAGGTTTTCTTGAACAAATTCTGAAATGGCTCGTGTTGCTTTTGTAGGCTCGTAATCACTGTAAAAGGCATCTACACTTTTTATTAAAGTATGTAATTCTGATAAAATCCAACGGTCAATTTCTGGTCTTTCTTCTAACGGAATTTCTGCTTCGGCAAACGTAAAACTGTCAATATTTGCATATAAAGTAAAGAAAGAGTAGGTATTGTAAAGTGTACCAAAAAATTTGCGCCGTACTTCGGCAATTCCCTCTAAATCAAATTTTAAGTTATCCCATGGGTTGGCGTTAGAAATCATATACCAACGAGTAGCATCTGCGCCGAATGTAGATAAAGTTTCAAACGGATCGGTTGCATTGCCTAAACGCTTAGACATTTTTTGTCCGTTTTTATCTAAAACTAAGCCGTTAGAAACTACATTTTTATACGAAATTCTATCAAAGACTAAAGTTGAAATCGCGTGTAATGTATAAAACCATCCTCGAGTTTGATCAACACCTTCTGCAATAAAATCGCCCGGAAAATCGGTATTATTATCTATTTTTTCTTTGTTTTCAAAAGGATAATGCCATTGTGCATAAGGCATAGAACCTGAATCGAACCAAACATCAATCAAATCACTTTCGCGTTTCATTGGTTTTCCTGATGCAGAAACTAACGTGATTTCATCGACTACATTTTTGTGTAAATCGATTAAATCGTAATTTGATTCATTCATATTTCCAATTTCGAAACCTTTGAAAGGATTTTCTTTTTGGAAACCTGCTGAAACTGATTTTTCAATTTCGTTGTATAATTCTTCAACTGAACCAATTAATATTTCTTCTGTTCCTTCTTCGTTTCTCCAAATTGGCAACGGAATTCCCCAAAAACGAGAACGTGAAAGGTTCCAGTCATTAGCGTTTTTTAACCAATTTCCGAAACGTCCTTCGCCAGTTGCTTTTGGCTTCCAGTTGATGGTTTCGTTGAGGTCGAACATTCTGTCACGAACTTCAGTAATTTTTATGAACCAAGAATCTAGTGGATAGTATAAAATTGGCGTGTCAGTTCTCCAACAATGTGGGTAACTGTGTACGTATTTTTCTACTTTAAATGCTTTGTTTTCTTCTTTTAGTTGAATAGCAATTTCAACATCTGCTGAACGTTCTGGGGCAACTTCATCAGTATAATATTCATTTTTGACATATTTTCCAGAATAATCACCCAAACCATCGATGAATTTACCTTGTAAATTTACTAATGGCACAGGAGTTCCGTTTTCGTCAAGAACCAACATTGGCGGTACTTCTGGTGTAGCTTCTTTTGCCACTTTGGCATCATCGGCTCCAAAAGTTGGTGCGGTGTGTACAATTCCTGTTCCGTCTTCGGTAGTAACAAAATCTCCTGAAATTACTCTAAATGCATTTTCTGGATTTTGGTACGGCAAAGCCAATGGCATTAATTGATCATAACGGATTCCTACTAAATCGGAACCTTTACATTCGGCTATAATTTGATATGGAATGTTTTTATCACCTTCTTTAAAATTTTCAAAATCAGAAGCTTCAGTACTCGCAAAAAATCCTTTGCCAAATTGTTTTCCAACTAAATTCTTAGCTAAAATTACTTTTGTTGGTCGGAATGTATATTGATTGAACGTTTCTACTAAAACATAATCGATTTTTGGACCAACAGTTAAAGCGGTATTACTTGGTAAAGTCCAAGGTGTAGTTGTCCAAGCTAAAATATGAACGTCTCCAAAATTCTGTAAAAAGCTTGGCAACGTTTCATTTTTTGTTTTGAATTGCGCCACAACAGTTGTATCTGTAACATCACGATAGGA
>JAYVGC010000066.1:0-3860 GCA_043772535.1 Flavobacterium sp.
GTAAGAATCCAAATTTCTTTAGAAAATCCTTTAAAATTGCTAATATATCTATTGAAATATTTTTGAAACATAGTCTTAATTGAAACACAAAGATAGCTACAATTATCTATTTTTTTGGCAATTAGTTGAGCACTGTATTTAATGAAGTTTTTATTCTATTTTTAATAACAAATTAGGGTTAGGACAATTATTTAAGTAAAAATCAAGCTCGTTGTGTGAGCAAACACCTGGATAATCTCCAGAATTTTGTTGTAAGTCGTTAATTATTTGAAAATGTAGGTGCGGCGCATAATTACCATTTATGGAAGAAGTACCTAAGGTTGCGATTGATTCTCCTTTGCAAAAAACAGTGCCAATGCTTAAATTTGCAATACTTTTTTCGGACAGGTGACCATATAAGGTATAAAAAACTACATCATTTATTGTATGTTCTAAAATAATTGTTGGGCCATAATTGCCTAAACCTAAATTATTTTTTATACTGTGCACTTTTCCGTCTAGAGCTGCTAAAACATTTGTTCCGGCTTTAATCCACAAATCAATACCGATATGAATGTTGCGTTCTGTTTGAATCTGAGAATTAAAAATTTCACTTCTTTTGTACAAACTACGTTGCTCGTTATAACCACCGTATGCAACTTGGGCGTTCTTTTTTTTTAAATACGATTCAATATATGTTTCAAATTCATTGGCGTTATCGCAGTCAAATTTTAATAAATCAGTATTTGCTTTTGATAAATCCAAAGCAACATATTTAGTTGTAAAATTTTTTGTATCAATAACTTTTACATTTTGAATCTGCTTTAAAATTGAAATTAGGTGTTTCATATAGATTGTTATTATAAAATACGATATTTTTATTTGAACCAAAATTAATATAAAAAACATGAAATATCAATTATTTTAAAGGTAACAGTCTAGGTGTAGTTTATTTTTTTTAAGATTAAAATTACTTTTTTGCGCATTTGTGATCATAATATAGCGGCGTAATAGTTAATAGTGTAATATTATATAATAAAAACACATCCAATAATGACAGCTAAAATTATGAAAAACCACATTTGTCTTTTTAGGGAAGTAGTAAAAATAATTCACATTTGAATTATTCTTAAAGGCAGTTATTTATTTATCGTTATCTTTTAGCATTATTTCTTTTAAAACGATTATTTTTCAGGCTGGATTTAGTTCGATAAAATTTTTAAAAGTTGCGCTATGACTTGCTCCCAATAAAATCGTATTTTTTTATATTTACAAACTATTTATTTTTGAATATTTTAATACATAAACAGATTTCGGGTCACATAAACTTTCTGGGGATTAGGCACTAAGTTTCTCCATTCTAAAGATAAAGAATTTGACATCTACGATGCCTATTTGGTTGGCTCTAAAGAGTTTTATTTTAGAATTGAATGTGTTATTTGCATTTGTATGTCGTTTAATAAATAAGTTCAAAATGGTTTCCAAATAATATTTTAAACTGTTTGCTGCGGTATTAAAAACGGTCATTTCTAATAGTTTGGTTTTCTCGATGCAGTTCAATATTTTTTCTTTGGCAAGTGTTCTCGAGGTTTGCTCATAGATATTTCTAAAGGCAAGAGTATGCTTATAGACTTTATGTAAAAGCGGATAGTTTTTGGATAATAATTTAGCTTTTATCTTTTGGTTTTCAGTCCAATCATTTGGTTTTTTAGCAATAGTGTAGCGGTTGCGAGCCATTAATTGTTTAGGAGTATCCTCGTTATCAAAAGTAAATGGGATGTATTTTGTACCTTGTTCTTTTGAAATTTTGATGGCTTGGTTCTCTTTTTCAATCTCTTTCCATCTGTATTTTATTCATAAGTGCAGCAGGGCTTGTACTATTAGTTTTACAACAAAACGGTTTGTAACAAGATAATTTTCAGGAAAACACGTTCTTTGCGCTAATTACATATTGTTTGCCATATCAAGGTTTATTTCTTTTACGGATTTTCTTTTTTCTAACAGAATTTTGTTTAGAACATCAATAATATCTTGACTTTTTGTACCTTTAATAACCACTACGAGTGTCTTTTTTTTTCTTTTCCTTTTTTATTAGTAACATAAGTGTAGAATTCTCCTTTTGATAAACTTAACTCGTCAATACTCAAATTTTCTCCAATATTTTCAGGATAAATCAAATAGTCTTCCGAATGTTTTAACTGTTCCCTGTCCTTAAACCCACTACTCTTTTTCTTGTAATGTCTTTGTAATAAATTGGCTTTAATGCCGCAATAACTTGCGATATTACTTATCGTATCTTCGCGGGTCTTTACCTGTAGCTTTTAAAAAATCCGAAAGCTCAACCGTTTATTTTGAACCTTCAGCTATAAATGAATAATCACTTTTTACTTCCATAGATTTGTCTATTTTATTACGCCATTTACGTCTTCTTATACCTAAATAAACCGATTTTCCTCTTTTAAGGAAATCTTGTATTATACTTCGTTCACAAAATCCCTTTAATTCAAATTCAACAGCGTTGTATCCTTGTGGAAGGATATTGTTCTCGTCTAAATATAGATATAAACACTCTTTTTTGGTCTGTAAACCTCCCAATTCTTTGAAAGCAACAATGTCAAAATGGAATAGTAACCCTTCGGGTAAAAAGCAAGAAAATATTGAATATTCCAGCTGTTTTTTTATGCAAATTTACACTAATCCCCAACTTTTTTATGTGAGCCTTATTTACGCCCCAATGTGACGCAAAATACTCCAAAAACTAAATTGAAACTACTTTAAAAAGAGAGGACTCTAAATCCTCATGCTATTCTCTCTCTCCTCTTTACGAAAACTCCATAAGTGTTGCCCGAAGTGTAATCGGTTCCGTTCAACGCGGGTTTCATTGCTCGGCTTACAGCCGCAACGAAACCCTTGCTGTTGTGTGCTGTTTTTTTATTTATTTCAATGTTTCAATTGCTTTTAAAATTAATGGGTCAATTTTATTTTCAATATCACTTTTTGTGTTTTTAATTTCAATTTTTACTGGAACTCCAATATCTTCAAGTTGCGTTTTTTCGGTTGAATAATATCGTTGATTAGAAAGTGTAAATGAAATTTTGTTTGATAAATCTGTTCCAAACATATCAGATAACATTCCCGAAGTATTCGTTCCTATTGTTGTTACATTTTTCTGTTTGTAAAGGGAAATTGTAAAATCTTCCGCAGAACTTGCGGTTTTATCGTTGGTTAAAATTACAATTGGATTTGTATAATTCACACCAATATTTGGCGTTATATAAATCGGTTTCAGTTCAGTAATATTTTCATAACCGCCTTTTAATCTTGTTGCTTTATAATGAGTTATGATTTTCTCAATTGCAAATCTACTTGCTAATTCTTCTCCACCGTGACCGCCACCATTTGCTCGAATATCGATAATAACTCCTTTAGTTTTTGCGAATGAATTCAAAATACTATCAAATAAAGTTAGCATTAATTTAGTATCTTTAACTTCTTTTTTGTCGTCAAAAACACTTTCTAAATTTCCAAAACAACGAGAAATTCTAATAAATCCAAGTTCGGAATTTTGCGATACATAATAAAGATTTTCATCTTTAACGATTGGACCAATTCCTTTAATTTCTGAAAAACCATTCATTTTCAATGTTATAAAACTTGTTTTCCATAAATCTTTTTCAATTCCTTTAAATTCTTGTTTGAATAATGATGACTTTTTAACTTTATATAATATTTCTTCACCTTTTGAAATTATTATATGACCATCTTTTAATGGTTCAACCATTCCACCAAATATTTTGACTAATTCGGTTTCTTTAGTTTTGCTGTTTACTTGTGGCTTATATTTTTTGTAAGTTTCATCCCAATTAACTCCTTTTAGTTGA
>JAYVGC010000067.1:0-9591 GCA_043772535.1 Flavobacterium sp.
AAAGGTGATTTTGCCAAAGACATTTTAGATCTTGACACCAAATCTACCGCAACAATATCGTTTACTATGGATAAAGTAAATTATATGAATCGTATTAAAATTTCGTTAGAAGCCATTTTAGGAATTGACTTAAAAAGCAGCAAATATACGTTTAAACAAAACAAAGCTAAAATTAATGATTTGCCGCTAGAATTTAACGGTTTTATTCAATTGATTGAAGCCGGACAACTGTATGATTTAACTTTTAAAACACCAACATCATCTTTCAAAAACTTTTTAGGATTGCTACCTAGTACTTACACAAGTAAAATTGTTGATGTAAAAACTTCAGGCGACTTTACGGTTTCTGGCTTTGCAAAAGGCATAAAGTCAGCCACTACTATTCCGAAATTTCAAATCGCGATTGCGTCTAACAATGCCTCATTTCAATATCCTAGTCTGCCAAAAGCAGTTAAAAACATTGTTATTGACACCAAAATTAGTAACGAAACAGGTGTAGCAAACGACACTTTTGTAAATGTAGATCAATTGTCGTTTGCAATAGATCAAGATGTTTTTCATGCCACAGCAACCATCAAAAATATTGCCGAAAATGCGCTGATTGATGCCGCTTTAAACGGCACAATTAATTTATCAAACCTTTCAAAAGCCTATCCAATTAAAATGGATAAACCGCTTTCTGGAATTTTAAAAGCCAATGTTACTACTAAATTTGATATGAAATCGGTAGAAACTAGTCAATACCAAAATATTAATAATGCAGGTAAAATGAGTGTTTCGGGTTTTAATTACACTGATGAAAACGGCAAAACCATGAAAATAAGTTCGGCGGCAATAGCCTTTAATCCCAGCACGGTAACCTTACAAGAATTTAAAGCCACCACTGGTAAAAGTGATGTGAGCTTAACTGGAGTTTTGGAAAATTTTTATGGATTTATTTTTAAAAAACAAGAACTTAAAGGAAACTTTAATATGGTTTCTAATCAAATTGCGGTTAACGATTTTATGACAACTGATGTTTCAAAAAAAGACCGCCAAGTTTCAAAAAAAGAATCCGCAATGAAGATTCCAGCTTTTTTAAATTGTTCCATAAATGCAAAAGCAAATACTGTTTTATATGACAATTTAATCCTGAAATCGGTATCGGGAAATGTGTTGATTCAAGATCAAAAAGTAACGTTGAAAAATGCAAAAACCACCATTTTTGGCGGACAAATAGCAATGAATGGTGCATTATCTACAAAAGAAAAAACACCTAAATTCACTATGAATTTGGATTTGAACAAAGTAGATATTTCGCAAACTTTTATACAATTGGATATGTTGAAAAAAATTGCCCCAATTGCAGGTGTTATTACCGGAAAATTAAACGCAACTATTCACCTTGCTGGAAATTTAGATGCATTGAAATTAACCCCAGATTTAGAAACATTAACGGGCGATTTGCTAGGACAGCTACTGTCAACCACAGTAAATACAAGTAATTCAAAGTTATTATCAGCTTTGGATGATAAAGTTTCTTTTTTAGATTTGAAAAAATTAAACCTAAATGATGTAAAAGCAATTTTGACTTTTAAGGACGGAAAAGTGAATGTTAAACCGTTCGATTTAAAATATCAAGATATAAAAGTGACTGTTGGTGGCACGCATGGTTTTGACCAATTAATGAACTATAATGTAAAATTTGATGTTCCGGCGAAGTATTTAGGTACAGAAGCAAATGCTTTATTAGCGAAATTAACACCATCGGATGCTGGTAAAATTCAAAATATTCCAGTAAACGCTTTAATTGGTGGAAGTTTTTCAAGCCCAAAAATTACTACCGATGTGCAACAAGCTACTTCAAGTTTAGTTAGCAGTTTGGTAAAACAACAACAACAAAAATTAATAGGAAAAGGAAAAGCAGCGCTAGAAGACTTAATTAATAAAAACAACAAGTCGGGTGATACTACAAAAACCAAAAACGCAGTTAAACAAGCCAGCGATATATTAAATGGTTTATTTGGCAAAAAAAAATAAACCATTTGTTACTTAAAAAACGGCAAAAATTTTATAAAATTTTTGCCGTTTCATTTATAAATCAATCGTAACAACAAAACCCTCAAAAGTACGCACATTAAAAACAGTTCCGTCTTCAAAGAGTAAATATTGACCTTTAATTCCTGTTAATTTTCCTGAAAAATTTGGTGTTTTATCTAAATTTAAGCTCATTACTTTTTTAGGATATTCTAAGACCGGAAAGTACATTTGATATAAAATTTCGGGTGTTGAATAAAAATACTCTTGTACTTCTGATGGAATAAATAGTTCTGTTTTTTTTCGCTCTGCAATTAAATCAACTTCTTCGAAGTCATTTTTTAGCATTTTTTGCCAATTGGTTTTGTCGGCATAATGACTTTTTAATGCCACTTCGGTTATTCCGGCTAAATATCTGTTGGGCACTTCTACAATAGCAATAGCTTGGTTTGCCCCTTGATCGATCCATCGAGTAGGCACTTGCGATTTTCGGGTTACGCCCACTTTTACTTCGCTCGACAATGCTAAATAAACAATATGTGGTTGCAATTGCACTTTTTTTTCATAATCTAAATCCCTGTCCTCTATCTCTAAATGTGCCGTGCTTAGTTCGGGTTTCATTATCCAATCGCCCACCGATGCCGAACTTGTAAAACAATCATAGCAAAATCCTTGTCGGAAAATCTTTTTCTTCTTGCCACAATTTAAACATTGGTATCCTATAAATTGTATTTCTAACGATTTATTTAGCAATTGATTTACATGTAAAAAACTATTTTCAAAGACCAGATAATATTGAATTGGATTGTCAAATTCGGTTTGCATTTTCGTTAAAACTCCTTTATACTGCATTTATTATTTAATTTTATATTTATTAGTTTCAGTTTTTTTCTTATTTTAGCGTAAAGTTAGTATTCTTAAATTCCAAATCAAAATGCCGTTTCCAATTTTAAATTCTTTTGCCACTTGGGTTTTAAAACAACGTATTCATCAAATGGAGCTTTTTTTAAAATATCCAAACGAAGTACAAGAAGAGTTGTTGATGAATTTATTACGTACGGCACAAGATACCGAAATTGGTACAAAAAACGATTTTGAGTCTATTAATTCGTATCAAACTTTTACACAACGAGTTCCAATTTCAACATATGAAGAGCTAGAGCCATTAATTGAACGTACCCGAAACGGTGAACAAAATATATTTTGGCCTACTTCAATAAAATGGTTTGCAAAATCGAGCGGTACTACCAATGCTAAGAGCAAATTTATACCCGTAAGCGACCAAGCACTAGAAGATTGCCATTATAAAGGAAGTAAAGATTTACTGTGTTTGTACCTAAATAACAACGAAAACTCTGAAATGTTTTTGGGCAAAAGTTTGCGCTTGGGCGGAAGTTCACAAATTCATGAAAGTGCAACCAATTCATGTGGCGATTTGTCGGCAATTTTGATAGAAAACATGCCAATATGGGCCGAGTTTAGTAGTACTCCAAGCAACAAAACATCGTTAATGAGCGATTGGGAAACCAAATTAACCGCAATTATTAACGAAACAATAATTGAAAACGTAACCAGTTTTGCAGGCGTTCCGTCGTGGATGTTAGTTTTATTGAACAAAATTATCGATGAAAACCAAAATAAAAGTTTGCTTGAGCTATGGCCTAACTTAGAAGTTTATTTTCATGGCGGTGTTAGTTTTGAACCTTATAAAGACCAATATCAAAAGATTTTACCCAAAAAAGAATTCAAATATTACGAAATATACAATGCCTCCGAAGGGTTTTTTGCCATCCAAGATTTAAACTATTCCAACGATTTATTATTGATGTTGGATTACGGTATTTTTTACGAATTTATACCGATGGGCATTTTTGGTGCCGAAAACGAAAAAGCAATTCAACTAAACGATGTAGTTTTGTTTACCAATTACGCCGTTGTAATTACCACTAATTCAGGTTTATGGCGCTATTTAATTGGCGATACGATTCGTTTTACAAGTTTAAACCCCTACCGAATTCGAGTTTCTGGTCGAACCAAGCATCACATTAATGTGTTTGGAGAAGAATTAATGGTTGAAAATAGCGATGCGGCTATTGCAAAAACCTGTGTACTTTTAGATTGTGAAGTAAAAGAATATACCGTAGCACCCATTTTTATGGAAGGTAAATGTAAAGGCGGTCACGAATGGATAATCGAGTTTAAAAAACCACCAGAAAATCTTACTATTTTTCAAACCAAATTAGATGAAATTTTGCAAACGGTTAATTCTGACTACGAGGCAAAACGATTGAACAACATGACTTTAAATGAACTTAAAATAAATGTAGCTCGCCAAAATTTATTTTATGATTGGCTTAAAGGCAATAACAAATTGGGCGGGCAACATAAAATTCCACGCTTGTCAAACCAACGCGATTACCTCGAAAAATTACTTCTTATGAACAGCTTGTAACTATTTTTTTTAAATTGAAAATGCTGTTTTTTTAAACGAGGTTTTTAGTTATTTTTGTGTAATTTTATATTGCGTTGTAACATCATTATTTTCAATAATACAGACCATTTTTATTGATTAAAAATTAAACACCACTATTAATCAATTGAAATCAAAACTTTATTTTTCGATATTTTGTGTAGCCTTTTTTTGGGGAACCACCTTTTTAGGCATTAGAATAGCAGTCGAAACCATACCACCTTTTTTTGTGGCGGGCATTCGTAATTTGCTTTCGGGCAGTTTAATTTTAGCTTATCTGATTTATATCCGTAAGGTAGAGATGATGTCTGTAACCCAATTATTTAGGGCTTTGGTACTGTCTGTTATGATGATTGTTTTGGCAAACGGACTCACCACATTTGCAGAAAAATTTATTTCGAGCGGATTGGCCTCATTAATTTCAACATTATCGCCTTTATGCGTTTTGGTGCTCAACTTGAGTTTTGGCAACGAAAAGTTATCAATAAAAACAACTATTGGTATTTTTTTAGGGCTTTGCGGCATTTTTTTAATTTATCAAAACAGCATCTCCGATTTGTTAAATCCCGAATACCGTATGGGTATTTTTGCTATTTTAACAGCTGTTTTTATGTGGTCGGTGGGTACTGTAATTACAAAAAAAGGATTGCGAAACCCAGCACCGATGCTTTTAAATGTTGCTGTTCAAATGATTTTTGCTGGAATTGTTTTATTGGTAATTCAATATTTTATAAATCCTAATTATGCCATTGATGCTTTTTCGGTCCGAAGTGAGCTTGCTGTTTTATACTTGGCGGTTTTTGGGTCGGTAATTGGTTATGTAGCCTATAGCTATTTAATTACACAGTGGCCGTCGACCAAAGTTTCAGTTTTAGCCTACGTTAATGTGGTAGTTGCTTTATTTTTAGGATGGCTAATTTTAGACGAAATTATTACTACAAAAATGATTTTTGCAACACTACTTATTATTTGTGGCGTTTTTATCGTCAATTATAAAAGAGCGCAAAAAAAGGTGTAATGTATTAGTAATGGTTTTGGCTTTACGCCTATAGAGTTACGATCAGGTTAATTTGTTTTTAAATAATTTCAATAAATCGGATATTTTTGAATTTATATTCGACTTTATAAACCTATTTTTACTAAATATTAGTAGTATTTTATATCAAAATGTAGTAATTTACCCCAATGAAACTAGAGTTAAAAAAACCATCTAAAAGTTTAAATAAAGCGTATTACAAGCAATCGCTTTCGCGTGAACAAATTGAACTTTTTAAAAAAGAATTACAAAACACATTTAACCATATTGATGAAAAACAAGACGAAGAATATCATAAAAATGTTATTGCCGACTTGTTTAAAAACGTGTATTGCAAAGATAAATACCTTGTAAATGTTAATAAAAAAGAAGATTTAGTTATTCGCACAGGTAACAATACAGCCGACGCCGTTGGAGTATTATTAGAATTTAAAAAACCTACCGAAAAGCGCGACATGGTATCTGCAAGCAATGCAAACGTAAAAGCATTGCAAGAAGTAATTTTGTATTATTTGAGGCAAACTATTGATAACGACAATCATAAAATTATAAACCTCGTTGTTACAAACATTTATGAGTGGTTTATATTTGACGGCGTTTGGTTTGAAAAAAATGTTTTTAGAAACTCCAAACTCAAAAAAGAGTATCTCGATTTTAAAACATCGGGGCACGACACCAAATATTTTTATGATACTATTGCTGCGAAGTTTTTAGCAACTTTTACCGATGCAGTGCCCTGCACGTACATAAATTTACTCGATTACAAAAAAATTATAGCCGATAACAACCCATCAAACGATAGTGATTTAATAGATTTATACAAAATATTATCGCCCGAACATTTATTAAACAAAAAATTTGCCAACGACAGCAACAGCTTAAATACCGATTTTTATAACGAATTACTTTACATAGTAGGTTTAGAAGAAAGCAAAGAAACTGCCAAAAAAACCATCCGACGCATAAATGAAGCCGAACGCAACGAAGGTTCGCTTATTGAAAACACCATTGCTAAGCTAAAAATTAAAAAATATTTTGGTTACGACAATAACGAGCAAACTGAAAATCAGTATTACGAAGTTGCGCTAGAATTATGCATTACATGGCTTAACCGAATTTTATTTCTAAAACTTTTAGAATCGCAACTTATAAAATACCACCGAGGCGATGCTGAAAAATATTCTTTTTTAACAAGCACAAAAATCAAAGAATTTGATGATCTCGAAGAATTATTTTTTGAAGTTTTAGCCGAAAAAGTTGCCGACAGAAAACCATCTGTTGCCACAAAATACAAAGACATTCCGTACCTAAACAGTTCATTATTTGAAATGACCGATTTAGAAAAAAACGCTTTAGCACTTAGCAATTTAAAAGACCGATTAGAGTTTGAGGTGTATAAAAAATCGGTATTAAAAAAAGCCACCAAAGAGGTTATAAAACCAAAAACAAGTTTAAATTATTTATTAGATTTTTTAGACGCCTACAATTTTGCCAGCGAAAGCAACGCCAAAATTCAAGAAGAAAACAAATCGATTATCAATGCTGCCGTTTTAGGGTTGATATTCGAAAAAATTAACGGTTACAAAGACGGTTCGTTTTTTACGCCGGGGTTTATAACCATGTACATGTGTCGCGAAACTATTCGCAAAGCAGTTGTAGAAAAATTTAAAACCAATTTTGCCAATTGTCAAGAAATTATTGATTTTGACGACCTGAAAGACAAAATAGACTATACCAACAAAACCCAACGACTAGAAGCCAACAAACTCATTAACGATATAAAAATTGTGGATCCGGCAGTAGGATCAGGGCACTTTTTAGTTTCGGCATTGAATGAAATGATTGCTATAAAAAGCGAGTTACAAATTTTAAGCTACAAAAATCAAAACAGAGTTTTAGGATACACCATTACGCTTGACAACGACGAGCTGATTATTCAAAATCAAGAAACCGACAAATTATTTGAATATACTTTAAACCAAAACAACAACATTATACCCGATTTGCAAGACCTGCAAGAATGCTTGTTTACCGAAAAGCAAACCATTATCGAAAACTGCCTTTTTGGAGTAGACATTAACCCAAAAAGTGTAATGATTTGCCAACTGCGGCTGTGGATAGAGTTATTAAAAAACGCGTATTACACCAACGAAAGCACCTATAATGAACTGCAAACGTTGCCAAATATCGACATCAATATAAAAACAGGCAATTCGCTTATATCTAAATTTGCCATAAAAGACAATGTTTTTGAGCGCATAACGGGTTTTCAAAAAAAGCTGCAAGAATACAAAACTTGGGTTAGTATATATAAAAGCACCAACGATAAAAAAGCCAAAGATGTTTTAAAAAAGAATTTAAAACTCTTTAAAGACGAGTTTAAACTTGCCGATTTACGCGTAACCAAACTACAAAACGATTTGCGCAAACTAAATGGAGAATTTTATGATAAATACCAAACCCATCAATTTTTTGCCAGCGAATTAACCGACAAAGAACGCAAAGCCAAACAAAACTTAGAAGCCGAAATTTTGGCAAAACAAGTTGAAATTCAAACCGTAAAAGACAACCCAATTTATAAAGATGCCTTTGAATGGCGCTTTGAATTTCCGGAAGTTTTAGACGATAATGGAAATTTTATGGGCTTTGATGTGGTGATTGGAAATCCGCCGTATATTAAGGAATATGAAGGGAAACAAATATTTGACGGCATTAGAGATAACGAAGTATATCAAGGTAAAATGGATATTTGGTATATGTTTGCTTGCGACGGTTTAAAATTTTTGAAACCAAACGGATTATTAAGTTTTATTGCACCTAATAACTGGGTTACTAACTCTGGCGCAAGTAAGACAAGGAATTTTATTATAAAAAATGCTCAAATACAGCAAATTATAGATTTTGGAAGTTATATGATTTTTGATACCGCAAGTATTCAAACGATGATTATGACTTTTAAAAAGAACATTTTAAACGAATATGTTTTTGATTATCGAAAAATTGGTAGTGCAAAACCAAAATTTAATGATGCTATCGATATTTTGCAAAACAATAAAACCGATAATAATGTTGTTATGCAACCTAGTATTATTGTCGCCAATACTTTAAACCAATTTTTAACTTTCAATAATAATTCTTCTGATATCATTTTAAATAAAGTTATAAGTAAAAAGAATTTTGATTTAAGTCCAAAAGAAATCGCAAATGGAATTCATCCGCATCACGATTTTATTAATAAAAAAATACTCGAAACGTTAGGCAATAATTATAAAGTTGGCGAAGGCATATTTGCATTAAGCCACAAAGAAAAAGAAGATTTACAATTATCAGAAAGCGAAATGCGATTGATAAAACCTTATTTTAATAGTGAACAATTTAGTAGATATTATGCTCATGATAAAAATGAATATTGGTTAATTTATACTTCATCAAAATTCAAAAACTCAAGCGAAATAAAACCTTATCCAAATATTAAAAAGCATTTGGATAAATTTCAAAGTGTTATTACATCAGATAATAAGCCTTACGGATTGCATAGAACAAGAGAAGAACGTTTTTTTAAAGGCGAAAAAATAATTGTTCAACGCAAATGTGCAGGTAAACCAGTTTTTACCTTTACCGATTTTGACACTTATGTTTCAGCGACTTTTTATGTCATCAAAACGGAACGATTAAATCAAAAATACTTAACCGGATTATTAAATTCAAAGCTAATTGAATTTTGGTTAAAAAATAAAGGAAAAATGCAAGGCAATAATTTTCAATTAGATAAAGAGCCGCTGTTAAACATTCCAATTTTTAATCCATCAGAAAAAGAACAAAAAAACATTGAAAAAATCGTCGACCAAATCCTAGCCCTAAAAAAAGAAAATCCCAAAGCCGACACTAGTGCATTAGAAAATGATATTGACGAGTTGGTGTATCAATTATACGATTTAACACCCGAAGAGGTTGAGGTGGTGAAAGGCAGTTAGATGACAGTCGAGTTTGTCATTTCGACGAAGGAGAAATCACATAACAGCAACAACTATTGCGATTTCTCGTTCCTCGAAATGACAAAAAAAGTACT
>JAYVGC010000068.1:0-3839 GCA_043772535.1 Flavobacterium sp.
GAAAATACCTTCAATTGTACTTAAACGAGTTCGTTTACAAGCTTAATAGAAGGTATTTTGAAGAAAAATTATTCGATAGACTAGTAATAGCAAGCATTATGGGGTTATGACTAAAAGCGGATAATCAAATTAAATTCTTATTTTTTCTAATAAAATGTTACTTTTACTATTTAACAGCGGTATAAATTGAAAACAAAGAAGTTAAATTTTATAATAGTTCTAGGATTAATTGCCACTACAGCAATCTTGACTGCACAACTTTTATGGACGCACGAAGCCTTTTCTTTAGAACAAAAAAAGTTTTCGCAACGAGCGCATATTGCATTATTGGAAGTCGTCAAAAATTTATATCAAGGAACAAGTAGCGATTTGCCGAATGAAAACCCAATAAAAAAATTGGCGAATGATTATTATATTGTTAATGTTGAGAATGATTTTAAACCTGAAATTTTAGAATTTTATTTAAAGTCTGAGTTTATGAAGTTCAATATCGCAACAGATTTTGAATATGCAATGTATAATTGCCAAAGTGATGAAATGGTTTATGGAAATTATGTTTCAATGAGCAATAAAATTCGCGCCAAATCTACTGTTTATTTTCCTAAACATAAAAATTTAGTCTACTATTTCGCTGTTCGTTTTCCGAACAAAAACGGCTTTTTATTGAGCTCTATGCGCTTTTGGTTTGTGTTATCGTTGCTTTTAATTATTATTTTACTGGTATATGTGTATTCGATTTATACTATAATTCAACAAAAAAAATATGCCGATATACAGCGAGATTTCATAAATAACATGACACATGAATTTAAAACACCGTTGTCATCCATTTTAATTGCATCAAATTATTTACAGAGTCAAAGTGTTATTGCATCAAATAAAAAATTAAATCAATACACCGCGATAATTATTAATCAAGGAAATAAACTAAATCGACATATCGAAAAAGTACTAACAGTGGCAAAATCAGATGATTCTGAGTTTACAATCATAACAAAACAAATTGCAATACTTCCAATTTTAAATGATGTAATCGAAACTATCCAACTAAAATATCCCAATAGTAAAATTAATATTTCATCAAATTTAGATTTTTGTATAAATGCTGATGTATTTCATTTTTCGAACGTAGTTTATAATCTAATTGATAATGCTATTAAATATTGTGATGTTGCACCTGAAATTACCATTAACATTTTTAAAGAAGGAACTACCATCAACTTAAACTTTACCGATAACGGAATTGGTATTGACAAAAAACATGCACCTTTTATATTTGATAAATTTTATCGAATTGCTACCTTAAAAGCAGAAGCTGTCGCTGGTTTTGGTTTGGGATTGTATTATGTAAAAAAAATAGTTGCTCTTCATAAATGGAAAATAATTGTTGTACATAATACTACTAAAGGCACGTCGTTTTTAATTTTAATTCCTGAAAGAAAATGAATAAAATAAAAATTTTATATGCGGAAGATGATGCAACATTAGCTTTTTTGACTAAAGATACTCTTGAAAATGCTGGTTTTGAAGTAGTGCATTGTTGTGACGGCGACAGTGCATTGCGAACCTTTCAAAATGAATGTTTTCATATTTGCATTTTTGATATTATTATGCCAAAGTTAAACGGTTTTGAGTTGGCTGTATCAATTCGTAAATTAAATTACAACATTCCAATTCTGTTTTTAACGGCCAAAACTTTAAAAGAGGATAAATTAAAAGGACTTCGCCTGGGTGCCGACGATTATTTAATAAAACCCTTTAGTATTGAAGAGTTACTATTAAAAATTGCTATCTTTTTAAAACGTTCGCAAGTTGTTGTAGCGCATGAAAATAGGACGTATGCAATTGGTAATTTTTCTTTTTCTTTTGATAACTTACTTTTAACACGACAGCATATTACCAGTTCAATTACACAGCGTGAAGCTGACTTATTGTTGTACTTTATCGAAAACAAGAATAGAATTTTAAAGCGGGAAACTATTTTGAAAGCACTTTGGGGTGATAATGATTATTTTATGGGTCGTAGTTTGGATGTTTTTATCTCAAGGTTAAGAAAAATTTTAGCAGTTGATACTACAATTACAATCGAAAATATACACGGAATTGGTTTTAGGTTTTTGATAAAATAAAAAATCCTCCATTGAAATAGTTCAAAAGAGGATTTTTTGGAATGGTGTATAAATTACCTTTTTAACGCAAAGTGTCCTTTTGTGCTTCGACCGTCGGCAAACTTTATAGAAAACCAATAATCATCTGAGGGTAATTCGAATCCGTTAAGTGTACCATCCCATCCGGCACCAATTGGTGATATTTGTTTAATTAGCTTTCCATATCGATCAAAAATATGAACTATTGAAAGCGCATTTATCATAGGATCAATTCCCTTTACATTCCAAGTATCGTTAAATCCATCGCCGTTTGGTGAAAAAAATTGTGGTGTTCCTAGTATATAAAACACTTTTGATATTATGCCACAACCATATAAATCTTTAATGTACAATGTATGCTCTCCAATATCAATATTTGTAAAAAAGGCTTCTGTTTGGAATGGTCCGTACGGATTATCGACACTATACACATAATTTCCTTTTCCTGGCGCATCAACGGCTACAGTACTTATATCTGATAAATCTTGAATTGTTATCGTTTTAATCGTCGCAATATCAGATGCAGTCACGTTAATTGTGCGGGTTTTTGCACATAACGTTGTTGGATAGCCTACCTCAACTGTGTATAAACCTGCGGTATTCACTGCTAACGTATAATTGGTTCCGCCCAAAATTGCTACACCATCTTTATACCATTTGTAGTTATAACTTGTAGTAGGTACGCCATCAGTAATCCCCGCATTAATTGTTACTGTAAAAGTTGAAATATTGCTACAAACTAATTCATCTGATTGACCTGTCAAATTTAAATCTATTTTTGGGGTAGGGTTTACTTTAAATTTCAATATATCTGTTGCAACACAATTTGTATTTAACGGGTTGGTAACGGTTACAGTTACATCTTGATTTGCTGTAAGAAACGGATTTGGTAATACATTTAAAACCGTACCATCAGCAAGTTTGTATTTAATTTCCATTCCAGTTTGAGAGCCTAAAATAGTTGTTGTAAAGGCAGTTGTATTAAATGCGTATTTTCCGTTTTGGTCTTTTGGATCCATCTCATCATCGCAAAAAGTTAATAAATCGGTGAAAGTTGCCGCTGTTGTAAATGCTTGTGGTTTAGTATCAACTCTTAGTTCAAAACTATCTTCAAAATAACATCCATTTACAGTATTATTAGTTACCCTAACTTTAATAATTTCTGAATTGGTGGTGGTTATATACGGATTTGAAAATACGATTGGCGTGTTAGCAGCATTGTAATACGTTACCGTTTTACCTGTTTGTCCGTTCAATATGTTACTTTCAATTCCAGCTGTTGTAAATGAGTAGCCTGCTATTTGGTCATTATCACAAACTCGAATCAAATTTTTATCTGCTGCATTTGTAGCGGTGGGATTTACTGGGTTAACAGTTGGCAATGATTCAACGGTTAAGGTTATCGTGCCATTACCATAACATCCACCAGTTAGTGTGCTCTCCACCCTAATATAAATTATTTGTGAATTAGTGTAGGGTGCATTATTTCTGTAATTAGATATCGATTCTCCACCTGCAATCACAGGTGTTGTTGGTATTGCTAGTGAATTACCGCTTGCATCTACTTGAGCAAAAAAATCGGCTTGGTTGCGGTAAAAACGTACTGTGTAGCCGGTATTTCCTAATATAGATTGAATATCAGCAGTAATATATGCGAAATCGAAAGTAGCGATTCCATCTCTGTTGTCAGGC
>JAYVGC010000069.1:0-9477 GCA_043772535.1 Flavobacterium sp.
TCTTTTATTTGCCTTGTAGAAACTCTAAAAAAATTTCCTACCGTTATCGCAATACTTATGTTGGTCACATTATATAAACCAATTAAATTTGATTGAATAGTTTGCTTGTCATATTCTACTTTTACGCAAGGATTTGCAATTGGCTTAGCTATAAAAATAGTGGCATTTTTATCATATTGCGAAAATGATATTTGTTGCAGTGATGCTGTTTTTTGGACTTGAATTGCATCATCTAAATTAACAAAAACTTTTTTATTATTAGACCTTAAAAAAGTATACATTTCACTTTTCCCTTTTATAACTCCTTCTACTCCGCCAAATCCCTCCAAATGTGCTTTTCCGAAATTAGTAATATAACCGTAGTCTGGTTTTGCAATTTGACACAAAAATTCAATTTCATTTTGATGGTTGGCCCCCATTTCAACAATACCAATCTCTGTATGGTGATTAAATGTAAGTAATGTTAAAGGAACACCAATATGATTATTTAAATTTCCAACGGTAGCTTTGACATTAAATTTTTTTGCGAGCACTGCGTTTATAAGTTCCTTGCTCGTCGTTTTACCATTGCTGCCGGTCAGCGCAATAATGGGGCATTTTAATTGGTCTCGATGATGTAATGCTAATTGCTGTAACGTTTTTAACCCATCTTCAACCACGATTGTTCTTTCGTCGATATAATATTCGATGTTATCAATTACTACGTAAGTAGCTCCAAGTTGTAAAGCCTCGTTTGCAAAAGTATTGGCATCATAGCGATCGCCCTTTATAGCAATAAACATGCTATTTTTTTCTATTTTTTTTGTATCAATTACCACCGATTTACAATCCAAAAAATAGTGATATAATTCTTCTATCTTTATCATAAATTACAATTTAAAAAAAAAGCCCTACTTAAAGGGCTTTTCTATATGTTATAATAAAAATTAATTTCTTGCTGTTTTTTTCTTTTTATCGGATTTAGCACCTACTCTTGACATTGCACATCTAAATCCAATATAATCAGTAGCCATGTCTTGTGGAAAATACCTTCTTTGTGCAGGGTCTAACCAATACGCCCTGTCTCTCCAAGAACCACCCTTATAAACCCGAACATCATCATTAACCAGTGATGTTCGCTTAGATGATTTATCGTACTTACGAATCATTTTTCCGATGCTATCAGTAGTTACATTGTGTATGGGAGAATCGTACATACGCTTTGTATCTAATAATTTTTCATCTGCATTTTCTGCCGTACCGAAGTCAAAGTAACGAGAGGATTGCTTGTCACCATCACGGTAATTTTTTTCGTTACTTTTGTCAAAGTTTTGTCTTAGGTACGTTTCTTTTTCATCAACCGGTACTTGAGCCAATTGCCCTGGGAAGTTTCTTGCAATTATTCGACCATTAGGTAAAGTATCATATTGCATCGTTTCACCAGTTATAATTACTACTTTTCCGTCATCACCAATTTTATTTTTGGTATACACGTTTCCTCTAAAATAGTTAAAATCATTTGCTTCATCATCAATCATAGGACGATAAACATCAGCAACCCACTCGGCAACGTTTCCGGCCATATCGTACAAACCAAAATCATTTGGCGGGTATTTTTTTACTGCATTGGTTATATCAGCTCCGTCATCCGACCAGCCAGCAATACCACCATAATCTCCTTTTCCTTGTTTAAAGTTAGCCAATTGATCGCCACGGATAGACCGTTTGCCTGAGCGCGTATAGCTTCCTGACCACGGATATTTTTTTTGCCCTTTATATATATTGAATTCTCTTTGTCCAACATCTGCTGCTGCTGCATATTCCCATTCTGCT
The DNA here is from genome assembly GCA_043772535.1 of Flavobacterium sp. GTDB lineage: Bacteria > Bacteroidota > Bacteroidia > Flavobacteriales > Flavobacteriaceae > Flavobacterium. The sequence continues at coordinate 1,813 of JAYVGC010000069.1, forward strand.
TCGGTTGGCAAGCGATATTCTGGCAATACGATGCCTGATGTTTTTTGAGCGTATAAATTTACTGGTTCTGATTTTACTCCTTTCGCATTTTTTGAGCCGCCTTTACCATTAGATTTTGATCCTTTTTTACCTTTAAGTACAATTTTTTCATCTCCGCCAAAAGTTTTTGAAGGAGCTTCTAAATAGGTATCTGTACTAAAAGTTGATTCTGCTTTTGAGTCTATTAATTTAGCATCTTTTTTCAAATAACTTTCTTTTTCAAGTATCGATTCGTTAACACGGTCGGTTCTCCATTTACTGAATTCTACTGCTTGTATCCAATTTACACCAACAACCGGATATTCTGCGTATGCAGGATGCCGAAGGTAATTATTAGTCATTGTTTCATCATATCCTAAACGATTGCGCCAAACTAAGGTATCAGGTGACGCACCTTGATATATGTTTTTGTATTTATCATCAGTAGGCGTAAAAACATGCTTTAACCAGTCAAGATATTCCATGTACATCAAATTTGTAACTTCGGTCTCGTCCATATAAAAAGACTGAACGTGCTGTTGATTGGGAGTGTTATTCCAGTCGTGCATCGGATCATCTTGGACCTTACCCATTGTAAATGTTCCACCTTCAACTAAAACAAGTCCAGGACCCGTTTGCTGCTTCTTAAAATTAGAGGCGTATTGAAACCCTCCTTTTTTGTCATTGATTTTCCATCCAGTAGATTTTGACTGATTTTTGGAGCTAGATTGTTTACTACAACTCGAAAAACCTACAATAATTACTAAGGACAGCAACAATTTGATTGCGATAGTTTTGTTTAATTTCATACTAATGATAGGTAAAATTTAAAGCCGCAATATAAGAATTAACCTCGAAACTGCAACACTTTTTTAAAATAAATTGAAATTTTTTTTTTGAACAAATTCCATTATATAACGTAAAAAAAATCATAATATTGTTTTCGAAATATAACAGTAAAAATACTATTTCAAAAAAAGCTGCGTTACATAGCACTATGATTTATGATTTAAGTAGAACAATAGTCATAAAATAGTTTCATTATAACCAAAAATCTTTTATATTTACTAGTTTATATTTACAAATACAACATCAATCTATGAGGAAAAGTATTGTTTTTTTGACGTTCCTATTTATAAATGCAGTATGTGCGCAGCATAACACAACTATTAATGTGAATTGGACTGACAAAAAATTGTATTCAATTGGCGAGATAGGATATAACATACCTCAATTTGAAAGCGCAAATTTTATATACAACTCGGAGTCTCGTTCTGTTTTGTACGCATCAAAAATTAGTACTGAAGGATTTATTTCTGAAGAAAATTTTATACTATCAAATGTTATTTTAACTGAAATATCGACCGATGAATTAGGAGATTTGAATTTACAAGCAATACCAAACACGCTACATTTTTTTGTTAAAAACATAACGTCACGCGATGAAAATAGTGTTTATATTAGTTTTTCGCCCCTTATAAAAGAAAACGGAGTTTACAAAAAAATACGCTCACTTAGCTATTCGCTTAGTTCGGTTTCGGGCGCTAAAATTTCTACTTTTAATAATTTCAGTGCTATTACAAGTTCAACCTTAAGCACAGGCAAATGGAATCGTTTTTATGTCGAGAAATCAGGTGTTTATAAAATTACTAAATCATTTTTAGATCAAATCGGCTTCAATACCAGTGGCGTAAATCCAACTAAAATTAAAATTTATGGCAATGGTGGCCGCATGCTGCCATTAAGTAACGCCGTATATTATCCGAATGATTTGGCAGAAAATGCAGTTCAAATAATTGGCGAAAATGATGGCGTTTTTAATACCGAAGATTATATTTTGTTTTATGCCGAAGGTACTGATAATTGGAGTGCAGAAAATGGCACACATTTAAATTTATATGATAATAAATCGTACTATTTTATTACTAGTGATGGTTTGGATGGAAAACGAATTCCGACCGTAGCTCAAACTAGTCTTCCTGCCACCGTTGCGGTAACAACTTATGATGATATTCGTTTTCACGAGGTTGATTTAACCAATATTGGCAAAGTAGGACGCGTTTTTTTTGGTGAACCCTTCGCAATAAACAACGTTCAGCAGTTCGATTTATCGGTACCAAATATTAATACGACCTTTCAATCGCAGCTTGAAGTACATGTCGGTGGCTCGTCAATAACGCCCACCTCGTTTGATATAAAAGCGAACGGCATTGCCTTAGGGTCTTTAAATCTTGGGCTTGTTTTGCCAAACACTCAAGTCGAGGCAGCAGAAAGTGCCTTAAATGCCTCAATTGTTAGCAGTCAAAATACTGAAGTGCAACTTACCTTCAACAACAATGGAGTTCCTACAAGTAAGGGTTATTTGGATTACATTAGATTAAAAACAAAAAGCAATTTAGTAGGTTTTGGAAAACAGTTTCCTTTTCAATATGACGCTGCAGCCTCACAAACCGGAATAATTGAATATCAATTTACAAATGCAGTGTCGCTCCAAACCATTTGGGATATTACAGACATTTACGACGTGAAATCAATAGGGTTCACTCAAAATGCCACTTTTTCAATAAAAACAGAATTGGGCGAAATTAAAAAATTTGTTGCGATAGATGCTGCTGATTACTACACACCATTAAAAGATAATGTAACTAGTATAGCAAATCAAGATTTAAAAGGAACTATTTTTAAAAATGCGCAAGGTAATTTTCAAGATATTGATTATATCATAGTAGCGCCTTCTTTTTTAACTGCCCAAGCCGAACGATTGGCAAATTTTCACCGTTTCAATTCTAATTTAAATGTAAAAGTTGTTAATTTAAACGCAATATATATGGAGTTTGGTGGCGGTAAGCAAGATATTGGAGCCATCAGAAACTTTATGAAATATATTTATTTTAATGCCTCAACGCCTAGCAAAAGAGTTAAATATTTAAATCTTTTTGGCGACGCCTCTTTTGATTACAAAAATAGAATTGCAAACAACACTAATATTGTACCCATTTATCAATCGTTAAGTAGCACAACTTCAACTGAATCGTCTTTTCCATCAGATGACTTTTTCGCACTTATGGATGCCACTGAAGGTGACCCTGTAAGCCAATTTGGCAACACAGGCTCCAGTACGTACGGAATTGATATTGCCGTTGGTAGAATGCTAGTTTCCTCTACCCAACAAGCCGACGAAATGGTTAATAAGGTGTTGGAGTATTACGATACTAAATCTTTTGGAAATTGGCGTAATAATTACGTTGCTATTTCAGATGATACAGATAAAGAATCGGATATTACCTTACAGGTGCGACAAAATAATTTGACTGATAACATATTTACAAATCGCCCTTTTATAAATTTTAAAAAAATATTTTTAGATGGCTATCAACAGCAATCTTCTGCTGGGGGCGATAGATACCCGCAAGCCAGAGAAGATTTACGAAATGCATTTGAAAAAGGAGCTCTTGTATTTAATTATCTTGGTCATGGCGGTGAAGACGGGCTTACAGGAGAACGGATATGGGATAAATTTGACGGTGCCACTTTCAACAATCAATATAAATATCCGTTGTTTATAACACTTACATGCGATTTTTCAAAATTTGATAATCCGTTGCGTCCAACCGCTGGCGAATATACCTACTGGAATCCGAAGGGTGGCGCGATATCGATGATTACCACAGTCCGGACAATTGGTCAATCTACTGCAGAAAATTTAAACGATGTGATTGAAAATAAGCTTTTTGCTTATTCGCAAACCACATACCCAACCATTGCTGAGGCATTACGACAAACCAAAAATGCTAGCTTTAATAATAGTGCATCGCGAGTGGTTTTTTATATTGGTGATCCAGCATTAATGCTTGCCATACCGAAATCAAAAATTGTACTAACCAAAGTCAACGATGTTCTACTAACGCAACCTGTTGACGATTTAAAAGCATTGAGTTACGTAAAGTTGTCAGGCGAAATTCAGGACGAAACTGGCGCAATTGCAACTAATTTTACAGGCGAATTATTTGTAAATGTTTTTGATAAAAGCTTTATGCGTACAACTTATAATAATGACGGTTATAGTCCACCAATTTCATATACTAACTTGGGTGAAACCATTTTTAGAGGTAACGCAACAGTATCAAATGGTATTTTTGACTTTGGATTTGTAGTGCCAAAAGACATCAAAATTCCATTAGGAAACGGTCGAATTAGTTTTTACACCAAGCAAAACCAACAATTAATTGACAAAACGGGATTTGACAGTTCAATTAAAATCGGAGGTTTAAATACCGCAGCGGTAGCAGATGTTACGCCACCAAAAGTACAACTATACATGAATGACAACACCTTTGTAAATGGCGGTATTACGAATCAATCTCCCTATTTTTTGGCTTTATTAGAAGACGAACATGGCATTAATACTGCCAGCGGTATAGGACACGACATTGTAGGGATTTTAGATGGCGATCAAACCAAGCCTTACGTTTTAAACGATTATTTTGAAACCGAACTTAATAACTATAAAATTGGTAAAATTCGTTTCCCTCTACGAGGACTAGCAAAAGGGCTGCATCACATACAGTTTAAAGCTTGGGATGTGTATAACAATTACATTTCATCTGATATTGAGTTTGTTGTTGCAGGCGATGAAGACGTAACCTTATCTAATGTACTTAATTATCCGAACCCATTTGTAAACTACACCCAATTTTGGTTCTCACATAATAAACCTTATGAACCATTAGAAGTGCAAGTACAAATAATGACCATTACAGGCAAAATAGTTCGAAGTATTAACCAAAATATTGTAACCGACGGATTTTTGAGCCGAGAAATTTTATGGGATGGAAAAGATGATTTTGGTGACTCTATTGGAAAAGGAGTGTATATTTACAAATTAACAGTACGGGCAACTTTATCAAATAAAATATCAGAAAAAATAGAAAAACTTGTTATACTTTAATAAAATAGTATATTTGTTACTTATTATATCAAAAAAATGAAAAAGATTTTAATACTACTTGCAGTTGTTTTTACACACCATATTGTTAACGCACAAACAAGAGTGATAACCACAGGTGTCCCTTTTTTACTAATAGCAGCCGATGCAAGATCAGCCGGATTAGGCGATCAAGGAGTGGCAACTTCAGCCGATGGTTTTTCACAACAATGGAATCCAGCGAAATACGCGTTTTCAAACGAAAAGCAAGGTTTTGCTCTCAGCTACACTCCCTACTTAACAAGTTTAGTAAACGATATTTCATTGGGGCAAATAAATTATTTTAATCGATTGGATGAAAGAAATGCATTTTCAGGAAGCATTCGCTACTTTAGTTTAGGCGAAATAGAGCTCAGAAATACTGCCGAAGACGTACCAAGGGTTGTAAAACCTGGCGAATTTGCAGTAGATGGCGCTTATGCATTAAAATTAAGCGATAAGTTTTCGATGTCGGTTGGCGCACGATTTATAAGTTCAAACTTACGTTTGCCAACTGATGGACAGAGCAGTAGAGCCGCAAACTCGTTCGCATTTGATGTAGCAGGATTTTTTCAATCCGAAGAAATAGCTTTCAACGATTTTAATGGTCGCTGGAGAGCAGGATTTAATTTTCAAAATTTAGGTCCAAAAATAAATTATGAGTTAGATCAAAACGATGTCGGATCTAACTTTTTGCCAGCAAATATGCGTTTAGGTACAGGATTCGACTTTATTTTAGACGAATACAATAAAGTTTCTTTAAATCTAGAAATAACCAAACTTTTGGTACCAACGCCGCCCGAAACAGTAAGCCCTGTACTTATTGATTCCAACGGAAATGGAGTAATTTCGACTGCAGAGATAGCCGAGGCAAATTCAATTGCTCAAATTGCGAACGCGCAAGCATACGATGATTATCGTAAAACAGGTTGGGTTTCTGGGATTTTTAAATCATTTAACGATGCCCCAAACGGATTTAAAGAAGAACTACAAGAATTAACCTATTCTTTAGGAGCCGAATACACTTATCAAGATTCATTTTCATTGCGAACAGGCTATTTTCACGAAAGTCCAGAAAAAGGAGCACGACAATTTTTTACCTTAGGTGCAGGATTTAAATACAACGTAGTAAAAGTAGACTTATCGTATTTATTTTCCGCTTCGAAGGTTAAAAATCCGTTAGAAAATACCTTGCGATTTTCACTAACATTCAATTTTGGTGATAAATATGACGATAACTAGACTAAAATTACGCAGTTAATACAAATCCAAACTTTTATTTTTAAGGTTTGGATTTTTTTTCCTATGTCAAAAAGTAAAACAAGCAGTAGTAACGGCTACCAAATAATATAATATTTTGAAATAAATATCAATTCGATGATTGATAACAAACAAAAAAGACTAACAATTCATGAAAGAAATTTTAAGCACAGCACGGGTAATAGTGTACAAGGGTATTGACGCACTCCCGTTTGAAATAAATAATTTAATGCATAAAGCAATAGCAAGTAGAAAAAAAGCCTATGCTCCTTATTCACAATTTAGAGTTGGCGCAGCAATTTTATTAGATAATGGCATTACTGTTGAAGGCTCTAATCAAGAAAATGCAGCATATCCGTCAGGACTTTGTGCCGAGCGAGTAGCAATTTTTTATGCCGGTGCCATGTACCCTGAAGCACGAATTTTGCAAATTGCCATTTCAGCCACATCGGATAACTTTGTTTCAAAAACCCCAATTCCGCCTTGCGGATCTTGTAGGCAGTCAATATCGGAATACGAACAAAAACAAGAATTGCCAATAGAAATTTATTTTATGGGCGAGGAAGGCGAAGTATACAAATCTGATTCCATTGCAAATTTGTTGCCGTTTTCATTCAGCAAGAACTTTTTATAAAATTAGACGTTAAACAAAAATTAAAATTAGAAAAAAAAGTAATTATATTTTTACTTCTACCATCAATATGCTATTTTTGCACATCGTAAAATTGTGTGAGTAAACAATTTTGAAGTTAAATTTTGCTTTGTCAAACATTAAATACATCAAATGAAAGAGATTACTAAAGAAGTCTACCTAAGCTGGTATGAAGATATGCAATTTTGGAGAAAATTCGAAGACAAGCTAGCAGCGCTATATATACAACAAAAAGTTAGAGGTTTTTTACACTTATATAATGGTCAAGAAGCCGTTTTGGCCGGAGCTTTACACGTAATGGACTTATCTAAAGATAAAATGATTACTGCCTACCGCAACCACGTACAGCCAATTGGTATGGGCGTTGATCCAAAACGTGTTATGGCTGAATTGATGGGAAAAGTAACAGGAACATCAAAAGGAATGGGCGGTTCGATGCACATTTTTTCTAAAGAAAAAGGTTTTTTTGGAGGTCACGGAATTGTTGGAGCACAGATTCCGGTAGGCGCAGGAATGGCTTTTGCAGATAAATATTTTGAAACAGGCGGTGTAACGATGACCTATTTTGGTGACGGTGCAGCCCGTCAAGGGTCTCTTCACGAGGCATTTAATATGGCAATGCTTTGGAAATTGCCTGTAGTTTTTATTTGCGAGAATAACGGTTATGCCATGGGTACATCGGTAGAGCGTACTGCCAACCACACCGATATTTGGAAATTAGGTTTAGGTTATGAAATGCCGTGTGGCCCAGTTGATGCCATGAATCCTGTAA
>JAYVGC010000070.1:0-27317 GCA_043772535.1 Flavobacterium sp.
TGCCCTAGCCCTGATTGCAGCGAAAATCCTAAAATTGCAAAAAACGATTTTTATAAAGCAAAACATATTCGTTTTTTGCAATTTTAGATTGTAGCGTAAAGCAGGAATAGCTTCTAAAAAATAAAAAAATGGTATCAAAAAGAGGAGAGTGCTTCTCGGGGTTATCTGTTTTGCAAAAGCAAATAGAATGTAGCACCTTCTACAGGTTGTAGGGTTGCTAAGTGGTCGATGGGTCTAATCCCTCGCACTTTCGTGATAACAAGTCAATAATTTTAAGAACAATACAAAGTAACGATATAGAAGTTGGATTTGCAAAATTATTTTAAAAAAAATAATATTTCGATTTTATGATGTGCAAAAAAGTTATTTGTGCCAAAAAACTTTACCAAAAAAATCATTAAATTTAAAAATGAATTTATACATTTGCAAAATAAACAAAGAGGAAAAATTTCACTGATTGCGACCTCATTAAAAAAATGCTAAAGCAGAACTTCTCTTCTTTACGTTTTACTTGCAATTAACTTTATCGAAAATATTAAAAATTTAATAAACAAAACATTATGGCTTATTTATTTACGTCAGAGTCTGTGAGTGAAGGACATCCTGATAAGATTGCTGACCAAATTAGTGATGCATTGATTGATAATTTCTTGGCTTTTGATGCCGATTCAAAAGTAGCTTGTGAAACCTTAGTTACTACAGGTCAAGTGATTTTGGCAGGAGAAGTGAAGTCGAACACCTATTTAGATGTACAACACATTGCCAGAGAGGTGATTAGAAAAATAGGGTATACAAAAAGTGACTATATGTTTGAAGCCAACTCGTGTGGTATACTTTCGGCTATTCATGAGCAATCGGCAGATATAAACCAAGGCGTTGACAAAGCGAGCAAAGAAGACCAAGGAGCAGGTGACCAGGGTATGATGTTTGGTTATGCTACCAACGAAACTGAAAATTATATGCCGCTGGCGCTTGATTTATCGCATGCTTTACTGATTGAATTGGCAAATTTAAGAAGAGAAAATACTGAAATTACCTATTTGCGCCCCGATGCAAAAAGCCAAGTAACTTTAGAATATTCTGACGACAACAAACCACAACGAATAGAAGCCATTGTCATTTCGACACAGCACGATGACTTTGCCGCTGAGGCCGAAATGCTTACAAAAATTAAAAGTGATTTAATTGAAATTTTGATCCCTAGGGTAAAAGCAAAATATCCTCAATATGTTCATTTATTTAATGATAAAATTACATACCACATAAACCCAACAGGAAAATTTGTAATTGGCGGGCCACATGGCGATACGGGTTTAACTGGTAGAAAAATAATTGTGGATACTTATGGCGGAAAAGGAGCTCATGGTGGTGGTGCTTTTTCGGGCAAAGATCCAAGTAAAGTAGACCGAAGTGGTGCTTATGCTACTCGACATATTGCTAAAAATTTAGTTGCAGCTGGTGTTGCAGACGAGGTTTTAGTTCAAGTTTCGTATGCAATAGGTGTTGCAAAACCAACTTCGGTAAATGTGGTCACGTATGGCACCTCAAAAGTAAATTTAACAGATGGTGAGATTAGCAAAAAAGTAGAGGCAATTTTTGATATGCGACCTTATTTTATTGAACAACGATTAAAATTAAGAAATCCAATTTATAGTGAAACTGCTGCATACGGCCATATGGGTCGAACGCCAGAAACGGTTACTAAAACATTTTCTGCCCCAGGCGGTTTGAGTAAAACTGTTACTGTAGAATTATTTACTTGGGAAAAACTAGATTTTGTTGCCCAAATTAAATCGGCATTTGGACTATAGCGCCAATTTCAGCACTTAAAAAAACCTTCATTAATAATAAATGAAGGTTTTTTTTTGCCAAAAAAATAGTTTTGATGCCTTTGTGTTTACTTGATACGCTCAAAAAATTATAATGACTCAAAAAAAATATTTTCGCTACAAAAAATTCTTTCATAATTTGCATTACTATACCTTTTAATATTAAGCTGAATTTTTTCTATTAAAGCAAAGCAGGTTCACTAATTTATTTTTTTATTTTAAATTTAATAAAATAGAAAGTTGATAAACAATAAGTATTTTGTGTACTTTAGTAAAAAATTAATCAACCCAACCACTAATGAAAAAACTTATTTTTTTAACAATTGCCTTAGTATTTGCAACTACGTCATTTTCTCAAAAAAAAGCAAAGGCAAAAAAAAGTGTGAAAAGTGCCATCACATTAGCCAATGCAACAAATGTTATTTTTGAAATGAATAAAAAAAACGGACGCACCCAATTGTATTTATTACTTGGTTCAGCTAACGATACGTTACTAATAAAATCTGTACCTGAGTCACTGACTATTTTACCTTTAAGTTGTAAACTAAAACCATTTATATCGGGCGGTACTGCACTTTTAAACATTACTTGGACTGAAACATCTAGTACCGGTGATGTTAAAACTAAACTCGAAAACGCCACAAAAATCAATAATGAAATTTGGGATACGACGAGTCGCACACAAGCTTTTTCAAATACTCAAATCGCTACAAACATAAAAGAAATTGTGTATTTAGACCGATTAAAAAATGCATCAGAAACCCAAGAAAAAAATCGTAAGGAAGGCTTTGAATTTATGTTACAAATTAATGGCGATGTAACTTTGCTTAATAAAGCCGTTACCAATATAATGACATATAATACTGTTGATAAAAAATACAAAATAAAAAAGCGCTAAAAAGTAAATATGCAATTATGAAAAAGCCGATTTTTTTGAAAAAAATCGGCTTTAAAACAAGTAGTTCTTATTAAAATTTTAAATTTAATCCTACTAAAAAATTAATTCCAGCCTGCGGATAAAACCCAGAACTTTCAACAGTTGTTACCGTTCCTGGTACCGAATAATCGTCATCGTAGGTATAAAAATAACCATTACTCTCATATTTAAAGTGCAACAAATTGGTTACAATACCGCTTATAACAATTGCTTTAAAAACCGCTTTTGGTTTAATTTCATACATTATATTAATGTCGTTTGTAAAATAGGCATTTAATTTAGAAGATTGTGCATCTATATTTCCCATAAACTGCTCACCAACATATTTTGATAACAGGGCAATTTGTATATTTTTAGTTGGTACGTAAATAAATTGGTTGGCAGCAATGAAAGTAGGCGAAAAAGCTATGTTGGTTTTTCCTAAATACTGTAAAACACCATCACGTTGAAAAACAAAATTATTATTTTTATTTTGACTTATTGTAAAATTAGGTTTTATATACCACTTATCTGATGTTTTAAAAGTCGCATCAACCTCAATACCCAGTCTATAACTATTACCCACATTTTCTCGCACAGGGCTTCCAACATCATTAATAGCACCTGTTAATACCAATTGGTCTTTGTAATTCATAAAATAACCGTTTATGTTTAGCTGTGTTTTATTTGATACAAAACGCCAGCCCAGTTCATAATCGTCTAATTTTTCGGGCACCGGATTGCCGTTTTCATAATCATCGCGGTTGGGCTCGCGGTTGGCTTTGGCATACGAAAAATAAATAGTGTTTTTGGGGTTTACCAATACATTTATCCCTGCTTTCGGATTAAAAAATTTAAACACATCATTTACAGCGCCCGTTTCAACAGTATTTACATTATAAGTAACATTGCGGTACTGTAAATCACCATAAAAACTAACTGTTTTTGACAATTGGCAGTTTACTTTTGCAAATACATTTGCATCATCTTTAACAGCAACATTGTCATAATATTTAGTATTTACTTCGCCAGATGATGCAAATCGTGCCCATATAACCTTACCATAATGACTGCCTATGTAACGGTTTAATCCACCACCAAAAATAAAATCGATATTTTTATTTTTATAATTTGTAGAAAACGTAGTTCCAAAAAAATCATTATCCAACCATTTTTGTCTAATTAAATCTGACTTTTTAATAGTCGTTGCTCCAATGGTTACATTTGGTAAATTATAACTTGCTAGTTTAGCATTTTCTTTATAATTTTCATAATAACCTTTTCCTTTGGTGTAATGCAATGCAAGATTTGTACTCCAATTATTCGAAATTTTCTCGTTCCAATGCAATTGATAATGGTCTTGTTGATAATTATCGGTTTCATTTTCATAAAAACGCTTGGTTCCAAATTCATCAGTATAAGCACCAATTGCATTAAAAGTTCGGTTGGTTTTTAGCGTCTCGCCGTCAATGCCATAATATGCTTGATACGTTTTTTCGGTACCGCCAAAAACTAAAGCTTTAATTAAAGTAGTTTTGTTAACAAAAGTTGCTTGTAAAAAATATGATTTTAGATCAGATGTTGCTCTGTCGATATAACCATTTGAAGCTATTTTTGATACGCGACCTGCCAACTCAAAATGATCATTTAATAAACCAGTACTGAATTTGACAGTATGTTTTCGGGTAGAAAAACTACCAACAGAATTAGCAATTTCACCTTTACTTTCTTTAGAATAGGAATCGGTTAACATGTTTAAACTTGCACCAAACGCACCTGCACCGTTGGTAGATGTACCCACACCTCGTTGCAACTGAATACTTTGTAGCGAAGAGGCAAAATCAGGCATGTCTACAAAATAGGTTCCGCTACTTTCAGAATCGTTATATGGAATTCCGTTTATGGTAACATTAACCCTAGTCGCATCGCTTCCACGGACTCTAATTCCGGTATAACCTACGCCATTACCTGCATCGGAAGTAGTAACAACAGAGGGCAAAAAATTCATTATTATAGGAATATCTTGACCTAAATTGCGACTCTCTATTTCTTTTTGCGACAAATTGCTAAAACTTATAGGTGTTTTTGTAGTAACTCGAACTGCCGCTACTAAAACCTCGTCAATTAAATTGACTTTTGTAGAATCTACTTTTTGTGAAAACGAAAAAATAGAAAACAGTAAAAAATAAGATAAGCTACCATGCGACAATCGCTTTATTAGCATTGACTGCTGTACTTTGAAATTTGACTTGTGATTTAATAAAAAATTCATCTGTAAAAAATTACAAATAAAAAGGGGTAATTATTTTTGGTTAAAAATAAAAAAATGGTTGTTTACAATGACAATTTAGTAGCGTGCACTCTCTTTAATTGTGATTTTCTTCCCTTAGCAACATTACTTGCTCAGGTTCATTGGGTATAATCTCAGCTCGTAATTTAGAGCACCCCTTTTGAGACGGTACAAAATTAGTTTATTTTGTATAAGTATTTATGTTAAAAAACAAAAAATTAAAACAAATCTGGTTTTTTTCTGTTTTCTTTAATTTCTGCTGTTGACTTTTTATTATTTAATCGTTGTTCAATTACACCTTTTGGCACGCGTGTTTCTTTTCGTTCTTTGGGCACCAAAAGTGCATTTTTGATTAATTCCAAAAATCGTTTGGTCACAATTGTTTTGTTTTTTAACTGGCTACGGTCTTCATCACAATTTAAAATCAATACATTGTCAGATGTCAATCGGTTAGATAATTTGTCTAAAATCAATTGTTTTTCTTCATAATCTAACCCTTGAGAATTGTTTAAATCAAAACTCAACATGACTTTTGATGACACTTTATTCACATTCTGCCCACCAGCGCCCGAACTTCGCACCGCCTTATAATTAATTTCTGCTAGTATGTTGTCTTTATTCATGGCTTATTTGTTGATTGATGTGCTGTTTTTAATAAATCATTCACTGTTTTTACAGGATTAAATGTAATTATTGGCACTTCGACAAAAATAGTTATCCAATTTGCCATTGCCCCATTCCACAATCCAGGTAATTCAAATGCCTTAAATGGTATGCCGTTTTTGGTTTTTTCAACGATAAATCCGGTCGAATTATCAACAAAATCGTGTAAATTAAATTTATTTCCTTCGTGATTTTTTATTCCGCAAACCAAATCAACAGGGTTAAAATGGGTTGCGTTATCGAGCATGTCTCGTTGTACTTTATCTAAATGGCTTACCTGCGAGGCTTCAATAATTTGTAAACTTAGATTACCCGTTTTATCTGCCACCCAAAAAGGACCGCCGCCAGGTTCTCCTTCGTTTTGTACCATTCCGCACACTCGAATTGGACGATTCAAAGCATTGAACAAATAATCAATTTGACTTTTTTGTGAAAAATTTGAAAAATCTTGCGTCACTTTTAAAGATAATTTCGTGTTCAAAAACGTAAGTAATACTGCTATTTCTTCATCAGAAATAATTTCTTTTTGAAGAATTTTTACATACTCAAATATTCTTTTTTGATATTCGACTAAAATTCCCGCCAATGCTTTTTTATACAATACAATAATTTCCGATTGATGCTGAATCACATTATCGATATTTTTTATAAAAATTAAATCCGCATCAAGCTGATTTAAATTTTCAATTAATGCGCCATGACCTGCTGGTCTAAAAATTAAATTATGATGCTCATCACGAAGAGGCGCATTTTGAATATTATAAGCAAGTACGTCGGTACATTTGTTTTGGTACGAATAAGAAACCTCAATATCAATTTGACTCTTGTTTTTACGTTTAAAATCTGAAATTATTATTTCAAATCGTTTTTGATGTTCTTCGGAAACGGTAAAATGCACGAAAGATTTTTTGTTTGTTGTGGCATAATTAATACACTCAATAAGGTGCTCTTCGATGGCAGTAGTGGTGTGATTTTTGTACTTATGAAAAGGCAAAATTCCTTTTGGCTGGCTTGCAAAATCAAAATACTGAGGCGACAACATTATTTTTATAAAAGCATAATTTTTAGCATCTACATTCCAATCATTATAGTCGTGAAATAATTTTTTAACAAGTTGTACTATATCTTCGTAAAACGGAAATTTATCGATTGATTTTAAAAACAGAAGTAAATTGAGGTCATTTTTGCGATGTATATATTCGATGATTGCTTCATGGTCACCTTTATAATCGTTTAAAAACTCTGATAAAAACATAAACATTCTGCTTGCAGCTCCAGAGGCTGGTACGAATTTTAATAATTTAAACTGGTTTTTATGCACATCAAAAGAAGCAGCATAATCAGAAGCCTGTTTTTTCGAAATAGGCAAAATACCATCATTAAGTGTGGCGGGTCTGTTGAGTTTTATTTTCGGAATTCCATGTTGAAAAAAATAAAATTGCGAAGCAATAGTATCTAAATTACTTTTTCGTTCCATAAAACCGATTCGGTCTGCTTGGCTAAAATTTTCTTCCATTTGATGTATGCCGAAAGGGCTAAAAGTGTAAAAATTAAATATTGAATTGCAATCATTCCTAATCCTCTGTATGCAAAAAGTGGCACCGCAATTGAATCGGCAATAATCCAAAGTGTCCAGTTTTCGATTTTTTTCAATGCCATAAACCACATTGCTGTAAAAAACAGTCCAGATGTAAAAATATCAATATAATTTGGGATTTCAAGTTTTGTATTAAAAAAAAGATAAACTAGGTAAGTAAAAATAATTGAAAGTAAAAATAGTCCAAATCCTATTTTTTTTTGACTTATTGTGGTTCTCGAAATTTGCAAATCAACCGTATTTGTTTTTTTTGACCACAAATACCAGCCGTAAAGACTCATTATGGTGTAATAAAAATTAATAACCATATCGCCAAAATACTGGGCTTTATACATCAAATACATTGTAATTACTGTGGCAACTAAGCCCGTTGGATAAACCCAAATATTTTCTTTTTTAGCACAAAAAACGCTAATTATTCCAAAAATAAATGCACAAAATTCGAGTAGAATTTGAGTTGCTGTACTGTATTTGTAATAATTGAAAAAGAAATCGACCACAGTTGTTATTTTTTTTATTAAAATACAAAACTACAAATTAAAGTAGTTCAATTCCTAATCCGGGTTGGTTGGAAAATTCTATTTTTCCGTTTAAAATTTTTGTACCATTAGCACAATCGTTTGCTATTAAATTAGCTCCATCCAGATCAGCATAATTGCACAGTGGCGCTAAAACTGAGGCAGCTGAAATACCAATTGTAGACTCGGTCATGCAGCCAATCATGATTTTGAAATTTAGCTTTTTGGCGGTATTTATTAATTGTAATGCTGGTGTTAAACCACCGCATTTTACCAATTTAATATTGATCGATTTATAGTGTATTTTTAAAAGTTGTAAATTTTCAATACCTTGTATATCTTCGTCGGCCATCCAGTTGGTTTTTGAATTTATTGTTAAATTAGCAAAATTCTCGATTCCTATTTCCAATGGTTGTTCGATATAAGTAAAATTTTTTGAAATTTCTAATTGTTCTAAGCGTTTGCAATTACTTATTGAAAAACTCGCGTTTGCGTCAAGGGCAATGTTTTGATTTAAAAGTGCCAATTTTGTGATGTTTTTCTCATCAAAACCGTTGCATTTAACTTTAAACTTGTTCCAACTGCTGTTTTCTATTTTTTTTATTTGCTCGTTAATAGGTGCGCAACTTATGGTTATTGACGATTCGGGCACTTGTGATATTGGTATTGTATTCATTTCAAAAAAAGTTTTTTGTTCAAGTTTGCCATACAAGTCCCAATAAGCACAATCAAGCGCTGATTGCAAAAAACTGGGTATGTGCAGACTTAATAAAAACTCATAAAAACGAGTAGGGTGCACTACTTTTTGAAACTCAATTTTTGTTTTTATACTTTTTAAAATAGTAGTATATTGTTGTAAATTTATGTGATAGTAATTTATTTCGGTACACTCGCCATGACCCGATTGCTGGTTTGCCGATAGTGTAACGATTAATGCGTTTCGAAAAGAATAAGACCCGTAGGCAATGGCAAAAGTTTCTTTTAAGTTGAATTTATAAATTTGAAAAGATAATTTCATTTGAAAATTATATTTATTTTTTGTGAAAAAACGGTGGCGCGATGTTTTCCTTACTAATTGTGGATATTTGTAGACTTTTTTAATAAATTATCATTTCAAAAAGAAATAATACCGTACTTGTTTACAGTGCATATACCAAAATATAATTTTTTATTTCGAGATAATATATGTCGAAATATTCGATTTTTGTATTGAACTGTAGTGCGGCATGCGTATGGTTTTGAGTCATTTTAAAAGGTTGTAATGTAATATGATTTTTAAAACTAATGCCTTTTTCGTTTTTTATTTTAAAAATAGCTTCTTTTGCACCCCACAGCACAGTTAGTTTTTTAATGTAGTTTTGTTTGACTTTTTTGCACAATGGTTCAACGGCGAATTTATTTGCGATTTTAATAATTTTTTCTGTTTGTATTTCAATATCGATACCTACCTTTTGGCTCGATATTATAATTGTTGCCATGCTGTGCGAATGCGAAATTGATATGAATTGGTTGTTTTTAAGATGTGGTTTTCCGGCATCGTCGTACCATAAATCGGAATCTGAGAGTGAAATTTGGTGTAATAATTTTCGTACAGCAAAAAATGCTCGTTGGTGAATTATTGATTTCATTGTACTGATTCGTTGCTGATTACTGTGGGTTAAAGTACAATTAATAGCTAGGTCAGCTAACGATTCGGTGATGTGCCAAACAAGTATTTTGGTGTTTAAATTATGGTTTATGATTTTGAGTAGTGGCATGTTAAAGGTAATAATGTCTTAGCCCAGATAGTAGTGGAAATCCTTTTTTGTTTTTTTTTAAACAAAAAAGATTGAAACGGATAGCTGGAAATAGCTTCAAAAAAAATAATTAATTAGTTTATAGTTTTGTTTGTCAAATGTTTATGGATTAAACATTTCATAATATTAGAAAATAAATTATTAAAATAAATTTCTATGTTGTAAATTTGCAAAAATATTTATTTAAAAACAAATTTTTATATGACTACAGAGACTTTACCGTTTGTGGCTTTTAAGGTGAAAGATATTTCGCTTGCGGCTTGGGGGAGAAAAGAAATTGAATTGGCTGAGGCTGAAATGCCAGGTTTAATGGCACTTAGAGCCGAATATAAAAACGAGCAACCGTTAAAGGGAGCGCGTATTGCAGGTTGTTTGCACATGACTATTCAAACTGCTGTTTTGATCGAAACTTTAATTGCGATGGGTGCAGAGGTTACTTGGTCGTCTTGCAACATATTTTCTACACAAGATCAAGCTGCTGCCGCGATGGCTGCCGCTGGAATTCAAGTGTATGCTTGGAAAGGTCTGAACGAAGTTGATTTTGACTGGTGTATTGAGCAAACATTATTTTTTGGTGAAGATAGAAAGCCGTTAAATATGATTTTGGATGATGGTGGCGATTTAACAAACATGGTTTTTGACCGTTACCCTGAATTAATTGCTGGAATTAAGGGACTATCGGAAGAAACGACTACCGGAGTTCACAGATTATATGAGCGTATGAAAAACGGAAGTTTACATTTGCCAGCAATAAATGTCAATGACGCAGTTACCAAATCGAAATTTGACAACAAATACGGTTGTAAAGAAAGTGCTGTTGATGCAGTGCGACGTGCAACAGATATTATGTTGGCAGGCAAAAGAGTTGTAGTGTGTGGTTATGGTGATGTTGGAAAAGGAACTGCTGCTTCATTTAAAGGTGCTGGATCGATTGTAACGGTTACCGAAGTTGATCCAATTTGTGCATTGCAAGCTGCGATGGACGGATTTGAAGTTAAAAAACTAGCTACTGTTATTGCAACTGCCGATATTATTGTAACGTCAACCGGTAATAAAGATATTGTTTTGGAAAGCAATTTTCGTGCTATGAAAGATAAAACAATTGTTTGTAACATTGGGCATTTTGACAATGAAATTGACATGGCTTGGTTAAATGGTACTTATGGTGATACCAAAATTGAAATTAAGCCACAAGTTGACAAATATACTATTGAGGGCAAAGACATCATTGTTTTAGCCGAAGGTAGATTGGTAAACTTAGGTTGTGCCACTGGGCATCCTAGTTTTGTAATGAGCACAAGTTTTACAAACCAAGTTTTGGCGCAAGTTGAATTATGGAAAAACAGTGCTGCTTACAAAAATGAGGTGTACATGTTACCAAAACATTTAGATGAAAAAGTAGCCATGTTGCACCTTGAAAAATTAGGAGTTGAATTGGAAGTTTTACGAAATGACCAAGCAGAATATATTGGTGTTGGCGTACAAGGTCCATTTAAACCAGAATATTACAGATACTAATCGATTTTTAGATATCGAAATTATTATATTTTAAACTTCGATTTTCAATTGAAAATCGGAGTTTTATTTTAGGTAGGTATTAGAGGCGTTTTACGATTAATGTAAACCTATCAGACGAATTTCAAATAAAGTGTCCCAATTTTTGCCCGTTATAAAAACAGTTTTGGTTTTTGAATTATAAGCAATTCCGTTCAATACTTCGGCCGATTTATTTTTTACTTTTTTGCGCAATGTGGCTAAATTTAAAATAGCTTCTACCTTACCGTTTGCCAGATTTATAATTGCGATGGCGTCTTTTTGCCAGATGTTTGCAAATAATTTACCATTTATTAGCTCTAATTCATTTAGGCTATCAATTTTAGTGGCGCCTGCATAAACATTTTGAAAATCGATTATTTTTTGGGTTTCGGGATTCATTTTCCAAATTTTTTCGGTGCCATCAGACTGGTAAATGTTTTTACCATCGTTTGTTAATCCCCACCCCTCAATAGTCTTATCATAGGTAAAGGTTTTTAACTTTTTAAAACTGTGCACATCATAAATAAAACCAGTTTTATCTTGCCAAGTAAGATGGTATATTTTATTATTTAGCAAGGTAATACCTTCACCAAAATATTGTTTGTCAACTTCAATTTGCTTGAATACTTTGGCAGTTTTATAATCGTATTTTCTTATGTATGATATATTTTTTAAACCCGTACTTTCATACAAAGTATCTTTATAAAACTCTAAGCCTTCAGTAAAGGAAAGCGAATCGTGTTTAAAGGTATTCACAATTTTAAACGAAATAGGTTTTGGTATAATATCTGAAATAATTTCAACTTTTGCTGAATCAACTTCAGTTTTGCCGTTAAAATATACGTTTGCTATAATATTTTGAATTCCTAATTTTTGGTTATTTAAAGGTACTGACAACTTTGCATTTGCAAGGCTATTTCCTATTTTTACAGTATTGATTAAATAGACTACACTGTCAATAGCACTGCTATTTGGGTTTTGTAGTTCTAAAATTAAATTATCGTTTAAATTATATTGTGCTTTTAATAGCTTGTGATTAATGGTAAATATTTTTTTTGAATCGCTGCAAGCAATTACTAAAATAGCTAATAAAATGAATGTGAATAGGTTATGGTTTTTCATATTGAAAATTATAATGTGTATGCAAAAGTATTTAAAAAATTACTTAATAACTTGCAAAAAAACAAAAATAGTTTACCTTTGCATCGGCAAGTCCTACACGACCAGCTCCTGCAAACTCCTCCAGGATGGGAACATAGCAAAGGTATGTGGTTGAGCGGTGCGATGTAGGTCGCTTGCCAATTTTTCAACTAACTTCTTTATAAGAAGTTTTTTTTTACAGTTATTTTTACTTTTTAAAGCTAGTACAATTCTTTTTCGAAGTTTATATCAAACATGTTACTAAAACCATTTTTGATTGTTTTATTTTTATTCACAATAAGTGTTCGGTGCACTTTTGTAATTGCCCATTTTGACTTTAATTCATCAAAATTTTCACAATGATATTCTTTTATTGTTGCATATAGGTTATCAGAAATAATAGTTTTCCATTTGTTCGGATTAACATCTAAATTGATGGAGATGAATTTAAAATCAGGATATTTTTTTTGTAATTCAACTGCTTTTTTATGTGCCCCATCAAAGTGCGATTTTAAATTTTCTGTCCAAAAAAAGAATACCGTTTTAGAGTTAATTAAATCTGATGACGATACTTTAACGCCATTACTGTCCGCAAGTGTAATACTCGGTAAGACTTTGCCTGCTGTAAGTAATTGAATTGAATTACCAAGATTTGTAATTTCATTTTTTTTACTTTTATCGGTTGATATTTTTTTATAAACTGATAAAAAATCGATTACATGAACCATGTTTTGGTCTTCTAATAAGTATTGAAAAGCAATATTATTGACGACCGTATTTTTAACTTTTTTATTTATTATCAAAGTATTTGCACTATTTAACTTGTTTACTGCAGTTCGCAACGCTGCATCAACCTCGGACAAATGATTATGGTATTTTAAAGTAGCCCTATTGGTTAACATCATATTTATATAACTAGTATAGGGCGAAAAGTAAATTAAATTTTCATTATTCAAATTTATATTGTTTCGATAGTTATAATAATTTTTTGGTAAACCCTCAAAAGTATCCTCGCCAGTTCGTAATTTATGAAGAGTCGGATAAATTTCTTTTTTCGAATAATAGGGCAGATTTACTAGCGCATCAGCAAATTTATCAAAAGCAGCACTCCAATTAATTTCTTCTTTCTTAGCATCATAAAATTTTAAGTTATTACCATAAATTGCATCAATTTTAATATTAAATGCATTTATATTTAAATTAAAAGCATCAAATAGTTCGTTTTTATCTTTTTCATTTTTGAGAAACATTTCAATTAAAAAATTATTTTTTTCACCTCCACGTCCACAAAAAACAATTGATTCATCAAAATTATTTGAATCAATATGCACCATAATGCTATCGTTTTTATCGAAGTACACATATTGATATTCTGGCTCATTTTTAAAACTATACAAACCTTCGGGCAGAGAATCTATTTTTTTTAAAAAAGTATTATCTTTCTTTAGTGGAATGGTATCAATTATGTTTCCGTCTTTACAAAAAAGTATAAATCTCGAAGTCGGATTTTCTACCTCACCACCAAAATAAGCAGCAGTATCGCTTGCTGTTAAATCATTTTTGCATGAAATTAATAAAAGCGAAAACAATGTTATTTTTGACACTAATAAGAAGTAATTTTTTGCCATTTTAAATATTTATCTAAAACAAATATATTTATATGTAAGTGATAAATTAGTTAACCATTAGTTAAAAATAAATTCATATAAATATAATCATCGATCAGTTTGGTGTAATCAACCTCAAATTTGATAATTGCCATGATCCGTTTTGGGCAGTTACTTTTAATTTCGATAGTTTATCATGATATTAAGTACTCAACGACCGAATTACTTTACATAAAACACAGATTTGAAAAAGTAAATAAAATTAGTTTGTTTAGTTCAAAGTGAAGCAAAAAACGTGTACCGATAAAAAGAATTTGAAGGAATGAAAAAAAACCAATTACTATTTGCTACTTTTGCACCCAAATAAAACAATTAAAAAATGCTTTCAGTTTCTAATTTATCAGTGCAATTTGGCAAACGAATACTTTTTGACGAAGTAAATACAACCTTTACACAAGGCAATTGCTACGGAATAATTGGTGCCAACGGAGCAGGGAAATCTACATTTCTTAAAATTATTTCGGGCGAATTTGATCCAACATCAGGACATATTCATTTAGAACCTGGAAAAAGAATGTCGGTTTTAAACCAAAATCACAATATTTTTGACGAAAACACGGTTTTGGAAACGGTATTAATTGGAAATAAGGTTTTATTTGCCATCAAAAAAGAACTAGACGAATTATACGCTGATTACACTGACGACAAAGTAGATAAAATTGGCGAATTACAGGTAAAATTTGAGGAAATGAATGGTTGGAATGCCGATTCTGCAGCAGCCTCACTATTGTCGAGTTTAGGCATATTAGAAGAATTTCATTATACGTTAATGGCTGATATGGATTCGAAATTAAAAGTACGTGTACTTTTAGCACAAGCGCTGTTCGGCAATCCAGATGTATTAATTATGGATGAACCTACCAACGACTTAGATTATGATACCATTACTTGGCTAGAAAATTTCTTGGCTAATTATGAAAACACCGTACTCGTAGTATCGCACGATCGTCACTTTTTAGACTCGGTTTGTACTCATATTTCTGATATCGACTTTTCTAAAATAAACCACTATTCAGGCAACTACACTTTTTGGTACGAAAGCAGCCAACTTGCTGCCAAACAACGAGCACAACAAAACAAAAAAGCCGAGGAAAAGAAAGCAGAATTAGAAGAGTTTATTCGTCGTTTTAGTGCCAATGTAGCCAAATCAAAGCAAGCCACGTCGCGAAAAAAAATGATTGATAAATTAAATTTAGACGAAATTAGACCTTCATCACGGCGCTATCCAGCAATTATTTTTGATACTGAACGAGAGGCTGGCGATCAAATTTTACATATAGAAGGTTTAAGCGCTTCAATTGAAGGCGAAATTTTATTTAAAAATATCGATTTAAATATGGCCAAAGGCGACAAAGTCCTTGTTATTTCCAAAGATTCAAGAGCAACATCAGCATTTTACCAAATTTTAAATGGCTACCAAACCCAAGATGAAGGCACCTTTGATTGGGGTATTACAACCAACCAATCGTATTTGCCAGCAGACAATCACTCGTTTTTTGAAAGCGATTTAAATCTTGTAGATTGGTTACGACAATATACAAAAACCGAAGAAGAACGCGACGAGGTAAATATTCGAGGATTTCTTGGGAAAATGATTTTTTCGGGCGAAGAAGCTTTAAAAACCTGCAAAGTATTATCAGGGGGCGAAAAAGTACGTTGCATGCTATCGCGAATGATGCTGATGCGCGCCAATGTTTTGATGCTGGACGAACCCACAAGTCACCTTGATTTAGAGTCGATTACTGCTTTTAACAATTCATTAAAAAACTTTAAAGGGTCAATTTTACTAACCACCCACGATCATGAATTTGCACAAACTGTTGCCAATCGTATTTTAGAAATTACTCCAAAAGGAGTAATTGATCGCTACATGACTTTTGATGATTATCTGGAAAACGACAACGTTAAGGAAATGCGGGCGAAAATGTATAATTAACAACACATAAAAACCAAAATAGCATTTGGAATTTTAAAATTCAAAGATTACATTTGTTAGTAAGAAAAAAAATATGGAACAATTTGTTGTATCGGCACGAAAATACCGCCCACAAACATTTAAAGATGTGGTTGGGCAACAAGCCATTACTAGCACTTTGCTTAATGCAATCGAAACCAATCATTTAGCGTCGGCACTTTTATTTACAGGACCGAGAGGCGTTGGTAAAACTACGTGCGCCCGAATTTTAGCCCGAAAAATAAATCAGGTCGGATATGATGACCCAAATGAAGACTTTACTTTTAACGTTTTTGAATTAGATGCCGCCTCTAATAACTCTGTTGATGATATTCGAAGCTTAATTGATCAAGTACGAATTCCGCCACAAACAGGTCAGTACAAAGTATATATTATTGACGAGGTACACATGTTATCGTCGGCTGCATTTAACGCTTTTTTAAAAACGTTAGAAGAACCACCAAAGCATGCCATATTTATTTTGGCAACTACCGAAAAACATAAAATTATTCCTACAATACTCTCGCGATGTCAGATATTTGACTTTAAAAGAATTACCGTTAAAGACGCCAAAGAACATCTAGCAGAGGTAGCTGAAAATCAAGGTGTAATTTGCGAGGATGATGCCTTGCACATTATAGCCCAAAAAGCAGACGGCGCCATGCGAGATGCACTCTCTATTTTTGATAGAGTAGTTTCGTTTTGTGGAAAAAATTTAACTCGACAAGCAGTTACAGAAAACCTAAATATTTTAGATTACGAAACCTACATTGTAATTACCGACCTAGTATTAGAAAGCAAAATTCCGGATACGCTGTTGGCCTATAATGCTATTTTATCAAAAGGCTTTGATGGTCACCACTTTATTGCTGGTTTGGCATCACATTTTCGTGATTTATTGGTAGCAAAAAACCCTGCTACTTTAATCTTACTTGAAGTAGGTGAGCAAGCACAAAAAATGTACGGGTTACAAGCACAAAAAGCAACTCCACAATTTTTACTCAAAGCAATTGAACTCGCAAATGATTGCGACTTAAAATACAAACTTTCTCAAAACCAGCGTCTTTTGGTCGAACTTTGTTTGATGCAAATAAGCTCTATCAACTTTGATGGAGAAAAAAAAAAGCTCACGGATTTATAATACCTCCCACTTACTTTCGTAAAAGCGATTATTCTATTATTGAAGAAAAACTACAAATTACGCCCGCTGTTATTGAAAAAGTAACAGTACCGCAAAACCACTCAATAGTTGCTAAGCAAGACAGGGCGGATACCAATGTCAAGCAAAATCAAAATATAAGTTCACCATTAATTGAGGTAAATGAGCCAAAAGTATCCGCTTTTTCTTTATCTGGAATAAAAGCAAAGAAAGATTTACTTTTAGCAAAAAAAATTGAAGTAATCGACCCAACTCATCTTCCGAATGAGCCTTTTACAGAAATTCAAATGCAAAAACAATGGTACAAATACGCCGACAAACTAGGCGATAAGGGACATCGAATTATGGAATCGATGTTGCGAATTGGAACTCCAAAATTAAACCAATTTATAATAATTTATGAATTGCCTAATGAAGGCTCAAAACTAGACTTTGACAAAGAAAAAAACGAATTAACACAATTTTTAAAAATACATTTGCATAACCATGAACTTGAAATTCAAGTAATTGTAAACGAAACGATAAAAAGTAAAGTAGCGTTAACGCCGTTGGATAAATACAACCGCCTAAATGAAATAAACCCAAACTTAGCGGTTTTAAAAAAAATATTTGATTTAGATTTTTAAAGGTAAAAAAGGTCAATCACAAATTTAGATAACAGTTACGTCATAAAAACGGCAAAAAAAGGGTTGTACCACGTCGGTAAATACTCTTATTTTTACTACTTATTTCCCTTTTTTAAAAAAGTAATTAAACCATTAAAATACACTTCTTGATCGTCATATAAACTCATGTGGCTTCCGTTGGGGCATAGTAAATTTTCGCCTTTTGGAAATTGTGTTGCCATCCATGCCATGTATTTTGGATCCATTGTATCGTGTGTTGCACCAATAGTTAAGGTCGGAATTTTAATATTTTTTAATTGTTTTGAAACGTCCCAGTTGGTTAGTTTGCCTGAAATTCCGAGTTCACTAGGTCCTTGCATAGTTACATATAGTGACTGATTTAATCTACCAAACGCTCTGTTTACCGGCTCAGGCCAAGTGGCAGTTGGCATTCTTAAAATATGCTGGTTATAAAAATTTGCCATTAACAACTGCATATATTTTGGATTTGAAAAATCTTTTTTGGCTTCGATATTTTTAATTTCTTGAAGCACTTTTACAGGTAATTGTTTTTCTAAAACTTTAGAATATTCGCCATATTTTGGGCAGCTTGCCATCATGTTTGATACAATTAAACCTTTCATATTTTGTTGGTGTTTTAAGGCGTATTGCATGGCTAAAATACCTCCCCAAGAATGTCCTAAAACATAAAAATTAGATTTATTTAGCTTTAAAGCAACTCGCACCTGCTCTACTTCTTCCACATAGCGATTCAAATCCCAGAATGAAATATCATTTGGATTGTCAGAAAAACCAGTTCCTAGCTGATCGTAATAAATAAACTCAATTCCTTCGGCAGGCAAAAAGCTTTCCATACATTCAAAATATTCGTGCGACAATCCGGGGCCACCATTTAAAAGGAGTACTTTTATTTTTGGATTGTTGCCAATTCGTTTCGTCCAAACATTAAATAATGTATTATTTGTGTTAATTTTAATTATTTTAACACCTCCGTTTTTTATTTCGTTTGATGAGTCTGAGAAGTAGGTCAATGTGTTCTCGGTTTTTTTACAAGAAACAACTAGTATAAGCAGTGCGATACAGGCGATTGTTTTTTTCATATTCATAAACTTTTTAATAATTATTTTAATTTGTTTGTAAAAAATTAAATTTTTTCATAGTACATTGCTTTCACAATGCCATCTGCTAGTCCGATTTTAGGCACATAGATGTGTCGAGCTCCGCTCCATTTCATTGCGTTCAAATAAATTCGCGTTGCTGGAATTATCACATCTGCCCGATCGGTATTTAAACCTAATTCGGCAATTCGTTGTTCATAAGTAAGTGCATTTAAATATTGATATTGCGAGTTTAAATACATAAACGAAAGCGGTTTGTCTTGTTGTTTGCCCGACAATTTAAACAATTTGTTTATGTTTCCACCTGAGCCAATTAGGGTAATGTTTTCATAAGGGGAGCAGGTAGTTTTTATCCATTTTTCTATTTCATACCATACAATTTCGTTGACCATGTTATTTAATAAACGAACAGTTCCGTTTTTAAAAGATTTTGAGGTAATCATTTTTCCGTTATCGAATAATGAAAATTCTGAGCTTCCGCCGCCTACATCAACGTACAAATAGGTCAAATCTGATTTTAAAAGCCCATGTAAATCGGAAGATGCAATTATGGATGCCTCTACTTTTCCGTCTATAATATCGATTTTTATGTCTGATTTTTTTTTAATAATTTCAACCACTTCTTTGCCATTATAAGCTTCTCGCATTGCCGAGGTTGCACATGCTTGGTACTTTTCTATTTGATATACTTTCATTAGAAGTTTAAAAGCGGTCATTGCATCAATCATTCTGCTTATGTTTTCGTCTGAAATTGTGCCAACGGTAAATGCGTCTTGCCCCAATCGGATGGGAACACGAATTAGAGCGCTTTTGTTGAATTGCGTTTCTTTATTTTCTTGTTCGACAACGTTTGTGATTAATAATCGCATGGCGTTTGAACCAATATCGATGGCGGCAAATTTTCTAATTTTAATCAATTTGGTGTACTTTTTTTATTAATTTTTTTAAAATGTAGGGTGTTTTGCCCCAGATAGCAGTGGAAAGCCTTTTCGAAAAAACGACTATTTTTTGTGGTTTTAAAAAAGCGACCTTAGAAGCTCTTTTTAAAACCTACAAAAAAAGGTGGTTTTTTTAAAAAGCTTGTAACGGATAGCTGGATTAGGCCCAAAGCAAATTATTGATCTAATTGATTTTTGTAATAGTTATAGGTTTCGTGCTGTGCTCTAAAAACAGGTTCATTTTCTTTTCGTATGCGGTATTTATTGTCTAATTTTTCTGAATGGTAGCGTGCTTTTACGTTTCCTTTCCAGCCAATTTCAAAATTTTCGATTAATTTTTGTTTTATTTCTTGGTCATAGATTGGGCAGGTTACCTCTACCCTACTGTCGAGATTTCGGGATAAAAAGTCGGCTGAGGATATGTATACTTCGGGATTTTGATCGTTTGCAAAGATAAAAATTCGAGAATGTTCGAGATAATTATCGACAATACTGATGGCCTCGATGTTTTCTGACATGCCTTTTATTCCTGGAATTAAGGAGCAAATTCCGCGTATTTGCAATTGAATTTTTACTCCTGCATTACTGGCATCATAAAGTTTGTCGGTCATAACATAGTCTGACAAACTGTTCATTTTTAACTTAATAAAGGCGGGTCGGTTGGCTTTTGCATTATGAATTTCTCGATCTATTAGTCTGTAAATTCTGGAGCGCGCGTAATGTGGCGACACTATTAAATGTTTGTATCGGTGCAGGCGATAGTTGACCTCAAAAAATTCAAAAACTTTGGATACGTCTTTTAAAATTTGTGGGTGGCTGGTTAGCAATGTCATGTCGGTATAGACTTTTGCGGTTGATTCGTTAAAATTTCCGGTCGAAATAAAGCCGTACCGTATGAGTTTTCCGGCTTCAATTCGATCTACTACACAAATTTTGCTATGAACTTTTAATCCTTTTATACCAAATATGAGGTTGATGCCTTCGGTTTGCATTAATTCAGAATACTTGATGTTGCTCGCTTCATCAAATCGGGCTTGTAATTCTATTTGAACGGTTACTTTTTTTCCGTTTTTGGCGGCGTTTATAAGTGAACTTATGATTTGCGAATTTTTTGCGAGCCGGTATAATGTGATTTTAATTGCCGATACTTTAGGGTCTATTGCTGCTTCGCGCAAAAATTTAATTACATAGGCAAAGGTTTGATAGGGTGCCGAAATTAAATAATCTTTTTGGGCAATTTTGCTTAATATACTTCCATCTAGCGATAAATTTGGAACTAATAATGGTGCTTTTTGTTGGTACAATAAATCGAATCTGCCTAGGTTTGGAAAGTCCATATAATCGCGTCGATTGTGGTACCGTCCGCCAGGAATTACTCCGTCGGTAGAATCAATTTCCATTTTTTGAAGAAAGAATTTCAAAGTATCTTTGTCAATTTCGGTATCATACACAAAGCGAACGGGCTCGCCAATACGGCGGTCTTTTACAGATGTTGCGATTTTTTCGAGCATACTTTTACTTAAATCACTGTCAATATCAAGTTGTGCATCGCGTGTGATTTTTATCATGTGTGCTGAAATAGTTTCGTAATCAAAGACATTAAAAATGCTTGAAAGGCTAAATCGAATTACGTCATCTAGCAGCATTACATATTGCTTTTCGTCTTTTGACGGTAAAACAACAAAGCGATTTATTGTTTTTGGAATTTCGATTACCGCATATCGAATTTCTTTTTTTTGTTTTACTAGCCCTAAAAGTTTGGATTTTACTTCAGAATTCATCACTAATTTTACAGCTAAATAGCCAGAGGTATCTTTTAAAATTGGAAATTCAGATAGATCATTTAGTATAATTGTTACCAATTCGGGACTTACTGTTTGAATAAAATAATCGTGAATATAGGTTTTATGTGCTTCCGAAAGATTAAATTCATTGATGATTAACACGTTTTCATCTTTAAGTTTACTTTCGATAATATTTAAAATGCGTAAACTTTCTGCTTGTTGTTTTATTACAATATCGGTAATTTCTTTTATTAATTTTTGCGCCGAAATTCCTTTTAAAATTTTTTCGGTAGGAACGCCAGCCATACTCAATCGGCGTATTGCTGCAAAACGCACTCTAAAAAATTCATCTAAATTATTTGAAAAAATACCTAAAAAACGTAATCTATCTAGTAGCGGCACTGAATCGTCAGCGGCTTCTTGCAACACACGTGCGTTGAATGCCAACCAACTTTTTTCTCGGTCTATATATCGGTATTCTTTTATTGAAGTCATATAAAATTTTATAAATCTTTTGCAAATACTGTTTTAATTACTTTTCCTTTGGGCAAATTCATCCAATTATTGGATTCAAATTCAATAACAACCATGCCAGAGGTGGGCAAGTTATCGATATTTAAATTGGTGTTGTTATTTATAAAATTGGTAAAAGCCGGGTTGTGTCCAAAAATAATTATCGAATTTATTTCGTTAGGAATTTCACTTATTATTTTTTGTAATGCTGCCTCGTCAAAAGTATAAAGCTCATCTTTAAAATGAATGGAATTAAGTGCTATCGCATAAATTTCTGCATAAATTAGTGCGGTAGCTGCCGCTCTTGAAGCAGAACTACTCCAGAAAGTTGCATTTTTATGGATATAATTTTTACTATCAAGTGCCACTTTTATAGTTCGTTCAATGCCTATTGCAGAAATTTCTCTGCTTTTATCGTCAGTGACATTTTCGTAACTTGATTTTCCATGACGCACAAGAATAAGGTTTTTCATGTTTATAAAATTAGGTTATTGGTTTACAAATTGATTGTAATTAGTAATTTTCGCACTAGTATTGTTTATAAAAAATTTGACACCAAATAATAGGTTTCTGATTTATAAATATGTGTAACAATTAAGGTGCTAAGCGCTGCATTTTCCAGGACTTGTTTTGTTGCAATTCATAACGAATTCGGTCATGTAGTCGGTTTGCTCGACCTTGCCAAAATTCTATTGAAATTGGTTTTACTAAAAATCCGCCCCAATTTTCTGGTCTTGGCACGGGTTTATCTTTATATTCATTTTCTAAATCTATTAATCTATTTTCTAAAAATGCCCTGTCGGGAATTACATCGCTTTGTGGCGAAACAAGCGCTCCAAGTTGACTACCAAATGGTCGAGAGTTAAAATAATTTGTTGAAATACGACACTCCGTTTTTTCAGCAGCACCTTTAATAATAACTTGACGCTCTACATTAGGCCAAAAAAAAGAAAGTGCTACTTTGTTATTTTCATGTAGTGCTTTTCCTTTTTCAGAATTATAATTGGTGTAAAAAACAAAACCTTCATTAGTTATTTGCTTTAACAAAACGATGCGTGATTTAGGAAAACCATCTAATCCTATAGATGCTACCGACATGGCATTTACTTCTTCAATTCCGCCAAATTCTTCTACTTCATGAAACCATTTATTAAATAAATCTATGGGCAAATCGGGGATTGCAGTTTCAATTAATTCGCTTTTTTCGTATGATTTTCGGTAAGCTCCTAAGTCTTTCATAATCGTAAAATTGTTGAATTGCTAAGATACTAAGAAAATAAGAATTGCAATTAATAATTTAAAAACGATTTTTTAAATTAACAAAAATTTAAAGTAAAAGTAGTTTTAACATTCTTAAAATTCGAATTCCTTTCCATCATCGGCCAAAAAAACGTTTTGAAAAACGGTTTGTGCTTCGTGCTTAAATACATCAATATTGCCATATCGGGTAGAATAATGACCAAGTATTAGGTTCGATACATTTGCTTTTTTTGCAATTAAAGCAGCTTCTTTTGCAGTGCTGTGCTTGGTTTTTTGGGTAAGATGCATTTCAGAATCTAAAAAAGTACTTTCATGATAGAGCACGGTACAATTTTGAATTATAGCAATTATTCGCTCATCATATAGCGTGTCTGAACAAAAAGCATAACTTTTTTCGGGCTCAGGATTAAAAGTTAACAATTCATTTTTTATGATTGTTCCATCTTCTTTAGTAATATCGCCCCCATTTTTAATTTTGTTAAAGTAAACCAATTCGATTTCGTTGTTTAACACCGCATCAATATTAATTTTTCGCAAAGTATTTTTTTCTTTAAACAAAAAACCGTTTGTATAAACTCTGTGATTTAATGGTATTGTAGTTACTATAACTTTTTCGTCTTCAAAAATAATTTCGCTTGCTGCATTTTCTAATTCATGAAAATATAAGTTATAACCCGTGTGCGATTTTGAATGTTTGAGTTGTAATAAAATAATTTCTTTTATGCCTTTCGGTCCATAAATATGTAAATCGTTTAATCGATTAAGTAGCGTAAAAGTGGATATAAGCCCAATTAATCCGTAATAATGATCGCCATGAAGGTGCGATATAAAAATACGTTCAATTTTTGAAAACTTAATTTTATTTTTACGCAATTGCACTTGTGTGCCTTCGCCACAATCTATTAAAAAAAGTTCATTTTTAATTTCTAAAACCTGTGCTGTTGGGTTGCTTATGGTGCGAGGAGTTGCAGCATAACAGCCTAAAATATTTATCTTCAATTATTTAGTTTAAATTTTAATTGTCATTTAGTTTATTATATTTTATGATATTTATTATTGATAAAACGACCATTGCAGCATTTAAACCCAATCGAAAATAATCAAATTCGTTTGTTTTTATAGCCGTAATTACTCTGGTAACGAGTAAAAAGGTGAATAAAAAAAGTAGTACAACGTAAAAATAAAGCAATTGTTTTGATGTGAATTTCATGTGGTGATAGAATTTATTTTATAGTAGAATAGGTTTAATATGGTAGTGAATTGTAAAAAAAGTATTTGGAAAAGGGTTTTTTATTTATAGTTAAAATCCTAGGTCTCGTTCTATTTCCTCAATTTCAATAATATCGTGTGCTTCTTGCAGCGAAGGTACAACAGTTATTTTTTTTGGTACTTTATTAAAATCGATGTCGCTAACTACTAAAATAAATGATTTTTTAGCTTTTTTATGTATTTTAGATAAATCAAAAAATAATTTTAAAGTTTTTAAAGTGCAATTTTTATCTTTTGAAATATCTAAAACTAAATTATGGTTTGTAAAACTGTGGTATTCATGCGTAACTTTTTCTAAAAATGAAAAAACATCGCCTTGCGTGTCTTTAATTATAATTGCATGTTCTTTATGTTCTACTTTCATATTGCTAAAGATTACTGTGCCACAAAATTACACTATTAATTTCATCAAATGATCAATTTGATCCTCATTTCCCATTTTAAATACATGAGTATCAAATTTAATGAAGTTTTGTTTTTCATAAAATCGAATTGCTCTAAAATTTTGTTCCCAAACGCCCAACCAAATGTATTTTAGTTTTTTACTTTTTGCAATTTCTATAGCTTTATTTACTAGTAATTGCCCTACTTTTTTTCCTGTAAACTCGTTAAGTACATAAATTCTTTCAATTTCGAGACTGGTATGGTCTTGCAATTCGGTTTGCGCTGAACCAAAATTAACTTTTAAGTAACCAATATTTTGATTTTTATATTGTGCAAAATAAAATGCTGAATTTGGATTTTCAATTTCAGCTACTATTTTATTTATTGTAAATGCTTTGTTTACGTAGTCGTTTAAATTTTTTTCAGAATTAAATTCTTTAAAAAACGCAACAAACGTATTTTTTGCGATTTTTAAAAGCGCTTCGGCATTAATACTTGTGATTTTATATATACTATAAGCGTCATTTTGCATTTAATTTTTAATTTTTGATGCTAACAAATAGGTAACTGCCATGCGAATTGCCACGCCATTTTCAACTTGATTTAAAATTACCGATTGCCTTGAATCAGCAACATCAGAAGATATTTCGACGCCTCTATTTATTGGACCGGGATGCATAATAATTATTTCTTTATTTAATGAATCGAGCATTTTTTTATCTATGCCATATTGTTGCGTATATTCGCGAGTTGATGGAAAAAAATTCACGTCCATTCGTTCGTTTTGAACGCGAAGCATGTTCGCTACATCGCACCATTCTAGGGCTTTACGCAAATTGGGTTCGACCGTTACACCCAAACTTTCGATGTACTTTGGGATTAACGATTTTGGCCCGCATACTTTTACAGTTGCTCCTTGCATTTTGAGGGCAAAAATGTTTGATAGGGCTACTCGTGAGTGTAAAATATCGCCTACAATGACAATTTTTTTACCTTTTACTTCACCTAACTTTTCTCGAATTGAAAAACTATCTAAGAGTGCTTGAGTTGGATGCTCGTGGGTGCCATCGCCTGCATTTATGATACTAGCTTTTACATTTTGTGATAGAAAAAATGCGGCTCCCGGATTGGAATGTCGCATGACAACCATATCTACTTTCATTGCTAAAATATTTTGAACAGTATCAATTAATGTTTCGCCTTTTTTAACTGATGATTGTGCTGCCGAAAAGCTAATAACGTCGGCCGAAAGCCGCTTTTGTGCTAACTCGAACGATAACTTGGTTCGCGTTGAGTTTTCGAAAAAAATATTGGCAATGGTTATATCCCGTAGTGTAGGCACTTTTTTAATTGGTCTGTTGATGACTTCTTTAAATTGATCAGCAGTTTCAAAAATCAGTTGTATATCTGCGGGTTTGAGATACTTTATTCCTAATAAATGGTTTACGGATAATTCGTTCATTATTTTTAGGTTGTGGTTTGATTTGTGATTAAATAAACGGCATCTTCGTTTTCATTTTCGCTCCAAGAAACTTTTACTTTTTCGTTATTAATGGCATCTACTTGGCGTCCACGATAATTGGGTTGAATGGGCAAGTGACGACTAAAACGGCGGTCAATTAATACTAAAAGTTCAATTTCTGATGGTCTACCAAAGGATTGGATAGCTGTTAATGCTGCTCTTATGCTTCGTCCGGTAAATAAAACATCGTCAATAAAAACTACTTTTTTGTCGTTGACTATGCAATCGATTTGGGTTTTATTTGCTTCAAAAGGTTTATCGTTTCTTTTAAAATCGTCGCGAAAAAAGGTGATGTCTAAAAACCCAATATGTATGTTTGGAATGTGGTAATGGTTTTGCAGAATTTGCTTAATACGATTGGCTAAAAATGTGCCTCGGGGTTGCAACCCTATTAATATTGTGTTTTTAAAATCGAGGTGTTTTTCGATGAGCTGACATGCCAAACGGTGCAAAATAATAGTAACTTCGGTAGAAGTGAGTAAGATTTTTTGACTCATTTTTGGTTTGTTTTATTTTTTGTAAAAGTATTAAATATAATTAGAATTGCTTTACTGGTTTTGCGTTTTTTTATGACTTCTATTTGCTTTACATAGATTTGTTGCTGCAAAATATGTTAATTAATTAGGCTGGTGTGTTGAAAATTGGTGCCCTAGGTACTATCTTTAGTTTCTAATTTTATTTGTTAATTTTTTTATTATGTTTGTATTAGCACAGAGAATGCGGACTGTGATAATTCACTGAATGTATATCTTGATTAGCCTCAACTAGTTTGGGGCTAATTTTTTGCTCTTTTTTTATTGATGCGGCTTTTTCAAAGCCGAGCAGAGAAAAATGCTCC
>JAYVGC010000071.1:0-3758 GCA_043772535.1 Flavobacterium sp.
ACAATTACAATCGTGGATACATCTTGCAGACTTAATTAATATATACAGCTTTGTAATCGATAATAAAATTGAAGGTATTGTTAACGCTGTAAGTCCCAATGCTATTTCAAATCAAGATTTAACCAAATTAATTGCAAAAATACTCCGTCGTCCTTTGTTTATGCCAAATATTCCGCAATGGTTTATGCAACTAATTCTTGGTGAGATGAGCTCGTTGCTTTTTACAAATAAAAATATTAAGCCACAACGTGTTCTTGAAATGGGTTTTAAATTTACTTATCCTATACCAGAAGTAGCATTGAAGGCTATTTTAAAATAAAAAAAAGTTCTGCCAAACGGTAGAACTTTTTATAAAATGTAATATTCGAATTAATAACGGTAATTTTTTTTTACAATAACCTTAAAATTGTAAAAAATTTAGATATTAGCAAAGATAAATGCTTTTGTGTAGTTCAAATCATAAATTTTTACTAATTTTTAGTTACGAAAACGTTATATTGTTCTTAATTTTTTTGCACAAAAAGGCAAATAAAATTGTGACAATTTGACATTATTATAGTTTTGGCAACACTTTTGCTGACTTGTATTTAAATAAAAAAGTGAATATCAAGAACCTATTTAATAATACAAAATATAAAGATACGATGAATACTGAAAACACAGAAAGCGACTTAATTGTTGATCAAACTATTTTAGATTCAAATGATAGCGAAAGCACTATTGCTGATGAAATTGTTGCTGAAATAAGCATTGAAGATCAATTGCAGATAGATTTAGCAAGTGAAAAAGATAAATTTTTGCGACTATTTGCTGAATTCGAAAACTATAAACGCAGAACTACCAAAGAGCGTATAGATTTATTTAAAACTGCCAATCAAGAAGTTTTGCTCGCATTATTGCCCGTAGTAGACGATTTTGATCGTGCAATGATAGAAATAAGAAAATCAGATGATGCTGTTTTGTTAAAAGGAATAGAGTTAATTCAAGATAAATTCAAAAGCACCCTTATTTCAAAAGGCTTAGAAGAAGTCGAAACTAAGGCAGGTGACGCATTTAATGCTGATTTTGCTGAAGCGATTACGCAAATTCCAGCACCAACCGATGATTTAAAAGGTAAAATTGTTGATGTAATTGAAAAAGGCTATAAATTGGGCGATAAGATTATCCGTTTTCCAAAAGTAGTAATTGGAAACTAATTTCAATACGTAAAAAAACAAATTCCAATTTCAGATTATACTTAAAAATGAAAAAAGATTTTTATGAATTATTAGGCACTTCAAGAGGTGCATCAGAAGCCGAAATAAAAAAAGCATACCGCAAAAAAGCCATTGAGTTTCATCCTGATAAAAATCCAGGAAACAAAGAAGCTGAAGAAAAATTTAAGCAATGTGCTGAAGCCTATGAAATTTTAAGCGATCCACAAAAAAAGCAAAAATACGATCAATATGGTCATCAAGCTTTTGAAAATGGCGGCGGCGGCGGCGGCTTTGGTGGCGGCATGAATATGGATGACATTTTTAGTCAATTCGGTGATATTTTTGGAGGCGGTGGTTTTGGCGGCGGCGGCGGCGGTCAAAGGCGAACTAAGGGAAGTAACTTACGAATAAAAGTAAAACTTACTTTAGAAGAAGTTGCAAATGGTGTAGAGAAAAAGGTAAAAGTGAAACGTAAAATTCAAGCCGCGGGGGTTAAATACCGAACGTGCTCTACTTGCAACGGTCAAGGACAAGTTTTACGTGTTACCAATACTATTTTGGGTCGAATGCAAACTGCAACAACATGCCCAGCCTGCTCAGGATCTGGTCAGATGTTAGAAAGTAAACCGGCAAATGCTGATGCACAAGGAATGGTATTGGAAGATGAGACGGTTTCTGTTAAAATTCCGGCTGGCGTAGTCGATGGAATGCAACTTAAAGTTTCTAGCAAAGGTAATGATGCACCAGGAAACGGAATTCCAGGTGACTTAATTGTGGCAATAGAAGAAGTAGAGCATGAGTTTTTAAAACGAGAAGGAGAAAACTTACACTACGATTTGTACATTAGTTACCCAGAGGCCGCTTTAGGAATTTCAAAAGATATCGAAGCCGTTAACGGAAAAGTTCGAATCAAACTAGAAGAGGGAATTCAGTCAGGTAAAATTTTACGTCTAAAAGGAAAAGGAATCCCAAGTATTAATAGCTATGGAAGTGGCGATTTGCTAGTACACGTAAATGTTTGGACACCAAAAACGTTAAACAAAGAGCAACGTATATTCTTTGAAAAATCATTAAACGACGAAAATTTTATTCCAAATCCTGAAAAAACAGATAAATCTTTTTTCGAAAAAGTTAAAGATATGTTTTCATAATACAACAAATTAATATACATTTGAATTTTGCTGGGTAACTAGTAATCTTTTTCATAGCAATTTTTCCCATCCAAGCGTTAGAACTAGGGTGGGTTTTTTTTTGTAACATTTTGTTAAATAAACTACTAATAAATGTAATTTTGCATAAAAAAAATCGAATGGTTCCATTTCTTGAAATAAAAAACATTGTTAAAAAATACGGCAATTATACGGCGTTAAACGATGTGTCGTTACAAATTCCTAAAGGTAGTATTTTTGGTCTATTAGGACCAAATGGAGCTGGAAAAACGTCGCTAATACGAATAATAAACCAAATAACTTTGCCCGACAGTGGACAAATAATTTTAGACGGGCAGCCCCTGCAACCTTCCGATGTGAAAAACATTGGCTACATGCCCGAAGAACGCGGACTCTATAAGTCGATGAAAGTGGGCGAACAATGCTTGTATTTAGCACAACTAAAAGGAATGTCTAAAAACGATGCTAAAAAACAGCTCGATTACTGGTTTAACAAACTTGAAATACAAGGATGGTGGAACAAAAAAATAGAGGAATTATCAAAAGGAATGGCACAAAAAATTCAATTTGTCGTAACGGTTTTGCATCAACCTAAATTATTAATTTTTGATGAACCTTTTTCTGGTTTTGACCCAGTTAATGCCAATATAATTAAAGACGAAATTTTAGAATTAAAACAAAAAGGAGCCACTATTATTTTTTCGTCACACCGAATGGAAAGTGTAGAAGAACTGTGCGACGATATCGCTTTAATTCATCAATCTAATAAACTATTAGAAGGAAAACTAACAGCCATCAAATCACAATTTAGAACAAACACTTTCGAAGTAGGTATTTTAACGAACAATGAAACCCAATTAATTGCCAATTTATCAGGCCAATTTAGTATTTCTAAAACAAATTTTAAATCCGTAAATAACGAATTAAAACTAGAAATCAGTACAGGAACTTTCAAGCCAAATGAACTTTTGAATAACCTTATTCAATACGGTCAAATAACACATTTTATAGAAAAAATACCAAGTGTAAACGATATTTTTATTGCAACAGTAACCAATATAAATGTAATTGTTGAATCCACAAAATCATAATCGAATGAGCATCATTTCTCTAATAATACAGCGCGAATTTATTGCCAAAGTGCGCAACAAATCATTTATCGTAATGACTTTTTTAAGTCCACTACTTTTTGTATTCCTAGCCGTTTTTGTAGGATACTTAAGTACTATGAAAGCCGACCAAAAAGCGATTGCCGTGAACGATGCCTCTGGTTTATTTGTTAATGATTTTAAAAATTCTGAGCAATATAAGTATACCAATGTTACTACAATTCCGCTCAAAATAACTAAAGCAGCTATCAAA
Organism: Flavobacterium sp.; assembly: GCA_043772535.1. Classification (GTDB taxonomy): domain Bacteria; phylum Bacteroidota; class Bacteroidia; order Flavobacteriales; family Flavobacteriaceae; genus Flavobacterium. Next base: position 3,728 of record JAYVGC010000071.1, read on the forward strand.
AATAATCAATATGAAGGTCTAATTTTAATTC
>JAYVGC010000072.1:0-3745 GCA_043772535.1 Flavobacterium sp.
TAGAAAATCCTTGTATCTAAATGAAAAGCAAAATTTACGATGAAAAATACATTTATTTTATTTACACTGTTTTTAGTGATATTTATTGCAAACTCACAAGAAATTCACACAAAAACATTTGGGAATTCTAAAAGCAAACCGATAATATTTTTACACGGGGGTCCGGGTTATAATTCGGTAAGTTTTGAAGCAATAACTGCCCAAAAACTTGCGGATAGCGGTTTTTATGTCATAATTTATGACAGACGTGGAGAAGGTCGTTCAGAAGATAAAAATGCAAAGTTTACTTTTCAAGAAACTTTTGATGATTTAAATGACATTTATAAAAAATTTAGTTTAAAAAAAGCAACTTTGATTGGACATAGTTTTGGTGGAATAATTGCAACTTTATATGCAGAGAAATATTCTAAAAATATTAATTCAATAATTCTAGTGAGCGCACCAGTTTCACTGCAACAAACATTTAAAACAATAATAAAAGGTGCAAAAATAATTTATGAAACAAAAAAAGATAGTGTAAATTTAAACTACTTAAATATGTTAGAAAATATGGACACCAATTCTATTGAATATAGTTCGTATTGTTTCGCCCACGCGATGCAAAATGGATTTTATTCTACAAGAAATCCAAATGATGTAGCAAAAGTTATTTATGCTACTTTTAAAACAAATATTTTATTATCAAAATATGCTTTAAAAATGGATTATATTGCTGCACAAGGTTTTTGGAAAAATGAAAAATATACTTCTCTCAATTTAAGCGAACACTTAAAAAACATAAAATCTAAAAATCTAAAAATTTATGCTTTATTTGGAAAAGATGATGGTTTATATTCTATTAATCAAATTGCTAAAACAGGAAATATTATTGGTATAGCTAATACCAAAATTCTAGAAAATTGCTCACACAATGTATTTATTGATCAGCAAAAAATATTTATGGAAACATTGAAAAAATGGATAACTAAATGATTGATTTTGAACTAATTTATAAAATATATTGGCAAAAAATTTATCGGCTTTGTATTGGCTTTCTGAACGATCAAGAATGGGCAAAAGACATTACTCAAGATATATTTATAATAGTTTACAAAGAACTTCCTAAATTTAGGAACGATGCATCAATAGGAACTTGGATTTTCAGAATTGCTACTAACAATTGTTTAAGGCAAATCGAAAAATCAAAAAAAATGCTAAAAACCGAAATAAATAGAGAATTTGAAGATATTATTCAGCCAAATAAAGATAAAAAAACGGACTTTCTATATAAATGTATTTCAGAACTACAAGAAATAGAACGGATTATTATTTCATTAGAATTAGAAGAAGTTAAACAGTCAGAAATTGCATTAATTGTTGGGATTACAGAAACAAATGTTAGGGTTAAAATTCATCGAATTAAAGAGAAAATTGCAATAAAATTTAAAAATTATGAAGAATACTATTAATATAAATCAAATCTGGAAAAGACAAGAAATCATTGAACCTAACTTGGTCGAATTTATTAAAAGTGCAAACAGTATAAAAAGTAAAAACTTGAAAAATATAATTTTAGTAAACGTACTATTATTATTAACCTCAGTATTTATCATTTTTATTTGGATTTATTTCCAACCTAAATTAATCACAACAAAAGTTGGAATTTTAATAACCATAATAGCAATGTTGATTTATATAATTGCTTTAAATAAAACAATTACAATAAATAAAGAAAAATTTAATTTAGATAATAATCAATATCTGCAGCAACTTATAAATTTAAAAAACAAACAAAGGTTTCTTCAAAATACAATGTTGAAAGTTTATTTCATACTATTTTCAGTAGGTTTATGTTTATATCTAATTGAATATGTGCAATTAATGAATTTAATTTTAGGAATAATTGTTTATTCATTAACATTATTTTGGCTTGCAGTTAATTGGTTTTATTTTAGACCAAAAATTATTAAAAAACAAAACTTAAAAATAAATGAATTAATAAGTAAGGTTGAAAAAATAAATAATCAAATAAATTAAAAAATAGTGATGGCATTTAAAAAAGTAAATCCAGAACTCACAAAAGGCATTTCGATAACACCCGAAATACTTAACAACGCTCGAAATTGTATTTTATTGGGTTGTGAAATTGGGTAACGTGGAAGTGATTTACTATATAGTACAGACGATAATATCAGGTTCAACAGCAAGAGTTATTATATTGATATTATACAACAAAAAACAAATAAAAGCGTAACTATTGGTGTAATTGCACCCCACGTTATTGATATTATTGAAAATAGTTTCCCAAAAAAAATACAACATCAAAAATTAAACGAGTATTCAAAAGTGGTTTGCAAACTTGTAGCGATCGACACTATTGTCAAAAAAACAAAACTTAATACTGAAACCAATCGCAAAGAATTAGGTATGTTTCCAAAGTATGATTTAAGTGCATCGCATTGTTTCAGACGTTCGTTTGCAACAAATTACTATAAAAAAATTCCAACCCCGATTTTGATTAACATAACTGGATATTCAAAAGAAAGTTTGTTTTTGACTTACATTAAGTAATGTGAAGATAAAGATGCAAATGCAGACTTATTTATGCAATTTTATAAAGACTTATACAAAGACAAAGAACGGCAACTTAAATAATTAGAAACGCAAATTAATTTTTTTAATTGTAACGAATTAATTACATTTGTAAAATAGTAATCTATGAGAGAAATATTTAAAACCTTTGAGTTTCTTGACTTTTTAAAAAATTCAGAAACCAATGTAATAGAAAAAGTTGATTATTTAATTGATGTACTAATCACACAGCAAGTAATAAATACTAAAGTCGCAAAGAAATTAATCAATACAAATTTTTACGAATTGCGAATACAACTTAATAGCGAATATCGAATTATTGTTTTTTCAATTGACCACGATAACATTACACAAAGTAGAAATATTTTGTTACTAAATGAGTTTATGAAAAAATCTACAAAAGATTACGACAAACAGATAAAAATAGCAACTAAAATATTAGAAAAATGGAACGACCAAAACTAGATTTAGAAAGAATAAAGAGGGAGTTAACATCTGCAAACGATGAGTTAGATGCAAAGTATGGCAAAGTAGGAACGCCTGAACGTGCGGAGTTTAGTGCCAAAGCACACGCCTATTATTATGGCGAATTGATAAAAGAAAAACGTAAAGAAAAACATTTGACCCAACAAGAACTCGCAGATCAAATAGGCAAGGAACGAGCCTATATTGCCAAAATAGAACTAGGCAAAACCGATATGCAGATATCAAACTTTACGCAAATTATTAATGCTTTGGGATTGAGTTTACAGGTGGTTTAACAACAATGAAAAAAATCTACCTACTATTCTCGTTACTAATTAGTTTGCATTCTTATTCGCAAGACTGTAATAAATTATCAAATGGGTTTAATAGTTTTGAACAAGCAACAAAATTAATTGTAAACACAACATTTGCTTTTACAGATAATGCCGACGTATCTGATAGTTCTTGGATAACGTCGGCAAAATATTATAGTTGCGATAATAAAACTGGTTTTTTAGTTCTCAAAACATCAAAAAAAACATACATACACCAAAACGTTCCCAAAACAGTTTGGCAAAATTTTATAAAAGCAGAATCTAAAGGAAGTTTTTATAGTGAAGTGGTTTAAACTTATTTGGTAATTAAAAAAGGGTTGACGAAATTTGTGTTGCAAAACATAATCATTTCAAAATCAACCCTTATGTACACA
>JAYVGC010000073.1:0-9137 GCA_043772535.1 Flavobacterium sp.
GTAATCGAAAATACATCCGCTAATTATGCTACTGTATTTAGTATTTTAAATGTGAAATCAAAAACAAGTGCAAAATTAAAAAAATCAAATCACTTTGGATCTTTAATTTGGAACGGAAAAAATGCTGGTTTTGCGCAATTAATTGATATTCCTAGGTTAGCATCAGTGAAAAAAGGCGATACGATTGTTACAAGCGGACAGTCAACGACCTTTCCTGAGAATATAAATATTGGAACGGTTTATAAGATTTACGTTGATGATCTGACTAATTATTATACGGTTGATATAAAGCTATTTAACGACATGACGAGTTTAGGTCATGTTTATGTGATTAAAAATAAAGATAAAGAGGAAATTCAATTGTTAGAAAAAAAATCGGCTAAAGATGAATAGTACCATTTTAAATAACAGTGCGCGCTTTGTTTTTTTACTATTATTACAAGTATTGGTTTTTAACAATATTAATTTATTTGGATTTATAAATCCGTTTCCTTACGTGCTTTTTATTGTGCTTTTTCCAGTAAATGCAAATAAAAACGCCTTATTAATTTCCAGTTTTTTCCTTGGTTTAATGTTAGATATTTTTTTAAATTCTGGCGGCGTCCATACTGCTGCTTGTTTAATTTTGGCTTACATTCGTCCGTATTTATTTAAAGTTTCTTTTGGGTTAAGTTATGAATACCAAACAGTTAGACTAAATGATGTTGTAACGCCCGAACGCTTTTCGTTTATACTGTTTTCGGTTCTAATTCACCATTTAGTACTATTTATACTCGAAATTTTTTCAGTAGATTTTATATGGGAAATTGGAATTAGAGCACTATGCAGTACTGTACTTACATTGGTTTTATGTATATTAATTATCTATTTAATTAAGCCAAACAAACAGCGATGAGAAAAATTTTGCTTCCCGGAATGGTTATCGGACTGGCGTCATTGCTAATAATTCGGCTTTTTTACCTTCAAATAATTAATGATACTTTTAAATTAAAATCAGACAATAATGCAATAAAAATAAAATATGACTATCCCGAACGCGGTTATATTTATGACCGAAACGGAAAGCTTTTGGTTGCCAATCAACCATCGTACGACATTATGGTCATACCTAAAGATATTAAAAACGTAGATGTAACTCAGTTTTGTATGCTTTTAAACATTCCTATAACCGAGTATCAAAAACGATTAAAAAAAGCTACGGTGTATTCGCCTCGACTTCCATCTGTTTTTTTAGCACAATTAAATAAATTAGAATACGCCGCTTTTCAAGAAAAAATAAGAAAATTTCAGGGATTTTATATTCAAAAACGTTCGTTACGAGATTATCAGGTTGCATTTGGCTCAAACGTATTTGGATTTATTACACAAGTAAACGAAAATATAATAAATAACAACCCGTATTACAATGGCGGCGATTTAATAGGAAAACAAGGAGTTGAAGAAAGCTATGAAACCGTTTTGCGGGGCAGAAAAGGAGTTCAATATGCGCTAAAAGACAAGTTTAACAAAGAAATTGCCTCTTATAAAGATGGAAAATACGATACTATTTCCAAACAAGGCAAAGACATTACCCTGACTATTGATGCTGAACTTCAAAAATATGGTGAAGAATTAATGATTAATAAATGGGGCGGAATAGTTGCAATTGAGCCAAAAACTGGTGAGATTTTAGCTTTAGTAAGTGCACCAGATTATGACCCAGCATTATTGGTTGGGCGTAAACGATCAAAAAACTATACCCTTTTACATAAAGACTCTATTGCTAAGCCATTATATGACAGAGGATTACTGGCAGAATATCCGCCTGGATCACCATTTAAAATAATGACTGCATTAGTGGGTTTGCAAGAAGAAGTAATAGATGAACAAAGTAGCTTTTCGTGCCATCGGGGTTTTAGTTATGGTCGTGGTCGCTTTATGAAATGCCATTGCGGATTATTTGGACCAATTACGTTACACAACGGCATTTATAAATCATGCAATACTTATTTTGCAAATGTGTACATGAAAACTATTAACAAATTCAAAAATCCAAGTTATGGTGTAGATGTATGGAGCAAACATTTACAAAGTTTTGGTTTAGGAGAATATATGGGTACTGACATGCCCACTGGTAAAAAAGGAAAAATACCCACATCAAAAACATATCAAAAATTATATCCAAATGGCGGTTGGCGCAGTACGGCAATTGTTTCTAATTCAATTGGGCAAGGCGAAGTATTAATGACTCCCATTCAACTAGCAAATATGATGGCAACCGTTGCCAACAGAGGTTATTTTTATACACCTCATATTATCAAAAAAATTGAAGGAGAAGCCATTGATAAAAAATTTAAAGAGAAACACGTAACTACCATTCAAAAAAAATATTTTGAACCCGTTATTAGCGGATTATTTGACGTGTACAATAAAGGAACTGCTTTTGGTTTGGGCGTTTCTGGAATTGATATATGTGGAAAAACAGGAACAGCCGAAAATTTTTTGAAAGTAAATGGCAAACGGATAAAACTTCAAGATCACTCTATTTTTGTTGCTTTTGCACCTAAAGATAATCCTAAAATTGCAATCGCTGTTTTTGTTGAAAATGGGTACTGGGGAAAGCGATGGGCTGGCCCAATTACCACATTAATGATTGAAAAATATTTGAATAAAAAAATTACACGAAACGATTTAGAAACAAGAATGTTAAACGGAAGTTTAAAAGAGCAGTATGCAAAATTATTTCCTCGAAAACATCAAGATAGTCTAATTGAAATTAAGTTCAGATTAAACGATAGCATTGCAAAAATAAAATATATCAAGGACTCTATCGTTGATAGTGCAAAAATACCAAAAACAATTAAAACAGATACTTTAAGAAAAGTAAAAATGGTACAATGAAAAATCAAAGTGTTATAAGCAACCTCGATTGGATTAGCGTACTCATTTTTATTACTTTGGTAATAATGGGATGGTTAAACATTTATTCGTCCTCATTATCTTCTGTTCAAGAAGGAACTTCAATTTTTGATACGAATGAATTTTTTGGAAAGCAACTTTTATTTATAATCTTAAATATTCCGTTGATAATAATAATTCTTGCTTTAGATGCTAAATTTTACGAAAAATTTTCAATTTTTATATATAGCATTGGAATTTTATCAATAGCGGGACTTTTTGTTTTTGGCACTACCGTAAAAGGGCAAACCAATTGGTATTCGCTTGGCGGTGGCTTTAGACTTCAACCCTCTGAGTTTGCTAAAATAGCAACTGCACTTGCCTTAGCCAAATATTTGAGTGATGTGCAAGTAAATCTTTCAAAAATAAGCCATCAATTAATAGCACTTGGCATACTTTTTTTACCCGTTCTGTTAATTGTACCGCATGATCCAGGCAGTGCCTTAATTTACCTGATTTTTATTTTTGTATTGAATCGCGAAGGATTACCACAATGGTATCTTTGGACTGGATTAGCTGGCATACTTATTTTTATTTTAACTTTAGTGACTAACAATCCTATTATTGTTATCGTAATCGCTGCGATACTATTAATTTTAAATTATATGCGAAGCCGATTAATTGACAGGAATATATTGATGAGTACTATTTTACTGCTACTCATCGCTGGGTTTAGTTTCTCTGTAAATTATATTTTCAATTCTGTATTTGAGCAACATCATCGCGATAGATTTAATATTTTACTAGGAAAAGAGGTTGATTTGAAAGGCATCGGATACAATATTCATCAATCAGAAATCGCAATAGGATCGGGTGGATGGATTGGCAAAGGGTATCTTGAAGGCACGCAAACTAAAGGTGGATTTGTACCTGAGCAGCACACCGATTATATTTTTACGACCGTTGGTGAAGAATGGGGTTTTGCGGGCTCTGTGTTCGTAATTGCTTTATTTGTTGCTCTAATTTTGCGGATTTTTTATTTATCTGAAAGGCAAAAAACAAAATTTAGTCGTGTATATGGTTATAGTGTTGGCGGTATTTTGTTTATTCACTTTTTTATTAATATTGCCATGGTAATTGGAATTTTTCCTACCGTAGGCGTTCCACTTCCGTTCTTTTCATATGGTGGATCTGGTCTTTGGGGTTTTACTATTCTACTTTTTATTTTTTTAAAATTAGATGCAAATAAAGTAAACGAATGGTAGTCTTTTATGAGAATTACAGTCTAAATATTTCGGTAAGCCTCTAATATTGTTTCGCAAAAACATACTTTACAGTTTAAAAAGGTAAACTTGTTTAAAAAATTTCCTTTGCAATAACCTTAATGTTTTCGGCTTTGCCCATGGAATAGTAATGTAAAACCGAAATTCCGGCAGCAATTAATTCTCTGCTTTGTTGGGTACACCATTCGATTCCTATTTGTTTTACGGCATCGTTATCTTTCGCTTTTACAATTGCCATAATTAAATCGTCAGGCAACTCTAATGAAAATCTATGCGGAATTAAATTCAGCTGTTTTTTGGTAGCAATAGGCTTTAATCCAGGGATAATAGGAACCGTAATGCCCGCAGCACGGCACTTAGCTACAAAATCAAAAAATTTTTTGTTGTCAAAAAACATTTGCGTAATTATATAATCAGCACCATTTTTTATTTTTTGTTTTAAAAAATGAATATCACTATCCAAACTTGGTGCTTCCATGTGCTTTTCAGGATAACCAGATACGCCGATACAAAAATTTGTACACGCCGAATTTTGTAAATCCTGGTCTAAATAAATACCTTGATTAAGATTGTTTATTTGCAATACAAGTTCGCTGGCATAGTTATTACCCTCTTTTTCGGGCTTAAAATAGGTTTCGTTTTTTAAGGCATCTCCGCGCAGTGCCACTACATTATCTATTCCTAAAAAGTCTAAATCAATAAGTAAATTTTCGGTGTCTTCTTGATTAAATCCACCACATAAAATATGAGGAATGGCATCGATATCGTATTTGTTTTGAATAGCAGCACAAATTCCGACCGTGCCTGGCCGTTTTTTTACAATTTTTTTTTGCAGTAATCCGCCCGGTAATTCTTTGTATTCGTACTCTTCACGATGATAGGTTACATCTATAAACGGTGGATTAAATTCTATTAATGGGTCAATGCTGTCAAAAATAGATTGAATATTTTGTCCTTTTAATGGAGGTAATATTTCAAACGAAAACAGTGGTTTACCTTGGGCGTTTTCTATGTGTTGTGTAACTTTCATATTTTTAAAATTGTATTATTATATTTTTATATTATTGTAAGTTGCAACGTAATCTATTAAACTAATGTTATATCCAAATACTACTCCAACTTATTATATTAATCATCAATTCATATTTAAACGGCACACCATTGACTAATCTGCTATATTCGGAGACAGCCATTTTGTTGCTATTTCAGTTGAAATTCCTCGTCGTTTAGCATAATCTAAAACTTGATCTTCTTTTATTTTTCCTAAACCGAAATACTTACTTTCGGGATTTGCAAAATAATATCCTGAAACTGATGATGCAGGCCACATTGCCATACTTTCTGTTAATGTCACTCCTATTTGGGCTTCAACATTTAATAAACTAAAAATTGTTGGTTTTTCTAAATGATCTGGGCATGCGGGATACCCTGGTGCAGGACGAATTCCGTTATAATCTTCGTCAATTAAGTTACTGTTTGATAAATTCTCATTAGATGCATAACCCCAAATTTCTTTTCGAACTTTTAGATGCAAATATTCTGCGAAAGCTTCAGCAAATCGGTCGGCCAATGCTTTAATCATTATTGAACTATAATCATCCAATTCTTTTTCAAATTCTAACGCTTTTTTATCTACCCCAAATCCAGTTGTAACACAAAAGCATCCCATATAATCTTGCTTTGCGGTGTCTTTAGGAGCTATAAAATCGGCTAATGCTATGTTAGGTGCACCAGCGGTTTTTTGGGATTGTTGTCGTAATGTTAAAAAAGTTACTAATTGCTGGTTGCAAGTCGTTACTTCAATATCATCATCATTTACTGAATTTGCTGGAAAAATCCCTACGACTCCTCTTGCATCTAGCCATTTTTGATCAACTATTAGTTGTAGCATTTTTTGGGCATCAATAAATAAATTCGTAGCCTGCTCGCCTACTATTTCATCAGTTAAAATTGCAGGATATTTTCCAAAAAGTTGCCACGAATTAAAGAAAGGAGTCCAATCGATAAAATCAACTAATTCAGAAAGTGCTACTTCAATTTTTTGAACGCCAATAAAATTTGGTTTTACCGATGTGAAAGTATCCCAATCCAAATGCAATTTGTTTTTACGAGCTGACTCAATTGGATGAAAATTTTTATCTTTGCTTCTATTCAAATAGCCCTCACGCAACTTGTCATATTCATCGCGAATGGCTTTTACGTAGCCTTCTTTTGTTTTTGCTTGTAATAAATTATTTGCAACCGTTACTGCCCGTGAAGCGTCGTTTACATGAACAACTGTTTGCTTATATTCTGGCGCAATTTTAACTGCAGTATGTGCACGTGATGTTGTTGCACCACCAATCATAATTGGAATTTTAATATTTAACTTATCCATTTCTTTGGCAATATATACCATTTCATCAAGCGATGGCGTTATTAAACCACTCAATCCAATTATATCAACATTGTGCTCAATTGCTGCTTGAATTATTTTTTCTGGTGGTACCATCACACCCAGATCGATGATTTCGAAATTATTACAACCCAAAACTACAGCTACAATATTTTTTCCAATATCGTGTACGTCGCCTTTTACAGTTGCCATTAATACTTTACCCGCCGACGATGATTTGCCCGACTTTTCTGCTTCAATAAATGGTAGTAAGTACGCAACTGCTTTTTTCATTACACGTGCTGACTTAACAACCTGTGGTAAAAACATTTTTCCGCTTCCAAATAAATCGCCTACTACGTTCATGCCTGCCATTAAATTAACTTCAATTACTTCTATCGCTTTGGCAGAATTTACCCTTGCCTCCTCTGCATCAGTTTCTATAAATTCATCGATGCCTTTTACTAGCGAATGGGTTAATTTTTCTTGAATAGATCCATTTCGCCATTCTTGTATCGCTTTTTCGTTAATTTTAAAATCGCCTTTAAAGGTTTCGGCTAAATCTAAAAGTCGTTCGGTGGCGTCATCTCTTCTATTTAAAAGTACATCTTCAACACATTGTAGTAAATCTTTATCAACTTTGTCGTAAATCTCTAACATTTCAGGGTTTACAATGCCCATGGTCATTCCGTTTTGAATGGCATGGTATAAAAATGCCGAATGCATCGCTTCACGTACTTTATCGTTGCCACGAAATGAAAATGAAACGTTACTTACACCACCAGAAATATTGGCAAAAGGTAGGTTTTCACGTATCCATCTTGTAGCCTTAAAAAAATCAAGTGCATTTTGTTTATGTTCGTCCATTCCGGTAGCAACCGGAAAAATATTAGGGTCAAAAATGATGTCTTGTGCCCGAAATCGTACTACATCAACTAAAATATCATAACTTCTTTTACAAATTTCAATGCGTCGTTCATAGTTATCTGCCTGACCATTTTCGTCAAATGCCATTACAATGACTGCGGCACCATATCTTTTTATTAATTTGGCATGATGTATAAATGTTGCCTCACCTTCTTTTAAAGAAATTGAATTTACAACCGCTTTTCCTTGCACCACCTTCAATCCTGCTTCAATAATCTCCCATTTAGATGAATCAATCATTATCGGAACCCGCGCAATATCAGGTTCGGCAGCAATTAAATTTAAGAATTTGGTCATCGCATAAACGCCATCAAGCATGCCTTCATCCATATTGACATCAATTATCTGGGCGCCGCCTTCTACTTGTTCTCGTGCTATTGAAAGTGCTTCATTATAGTTTTCTTCTTTTATTAATCGGAGAAATTTACGTGATCCTGTTACATTGGTGCGTTCGCCAACATTTACAAAAAAAGATTCTTCGGTAATAAAAAGTGGTTCTAGACCTGATAACTGTAAGTTGATGGGCGATTGTTTGTGACTGATATACATTTTATAGTAGTTGCTGAGTTGTGATTGTTGGATGATGAATGAAATAGCGCGTTTATTAACTATAACTACCGTAACTTACGATAGTAGTCGGTATATATGTTTCTATACAAACATGACGTTGTACCTTATTTCATTTATATTTCATTATTAGTTAAGTGGTTCTACTTTTTTTGTTACTGATTATTGTTTTAACGTGCCATTTTTTCATAAACTATTAACTATGCTTGATTAACCTTTCTTGGTTTAAATTCCTTTGCTACTTCGGCAATTAATTTTATATGTTCTGGCGTTGTACCGCAACAGCCCCCAATAATATTAACTAAATTGTCTTGTAGATATTCTTTTATTAGCACTTGCATTTGTTTGGGTGTTTGATCATATTGACCAAAAGCATTTGGCAGTCCTGCATTTGGATGTGCCGATATATTGAGTTGGGTGTTGTGCGCAAGGCGTTTTAAATACGGTTTTAATTGATCGGCACCAAGTGCACAATTGAAACCTACACTTAGCAAGTCTATATGTTGAATAGAAATTAAAAACGCTTCTACTGTTTGGCCAGAAAGAGTTCGTCCTGAGGCATCGGTAATTGTGCCTGAAACCATTACTGGTATGTTACTATTTCGTTCTTCTTTTACTTCTTCGATGGCGAACAGTGCTGCTTTTGCGTTAAGTGTATCAAAAATAGTTTCTACCAATAAAACATCGCAACCGCCATCTATTAGTGCTTCTGTTTGCTGTTTGTATGCTATTCGTAAGTCGTTAAAAGTTACTGCTCGATAACCTGGGTCGTTTACATCAGGAGACATTGATGCTGTTCTATTTGTTGGTCCGATTGCGCCTGCAACAAATCGGAGTTTGTCGGTAAATTCGTTAGCAACTTCGCGGGCTATTTTCGCAGATTGGTAGTTTAGATCGTAAACCAAGTCTTCAAGATGGTAATCAGCCATTCCGATGGTGGTTGCTGAAAATGTGTTTGTTTCTACAATGTCGGCACCCGCCTTAAAATACTGTCGATGCACTTCTTTTACGGCTTCTGGTTGCGTTAAAGAAAGTAAATCGTTGTTTCCTTTTAACGGATGCGAAAAATTTTTAAAACGTTCGCCTCTAAAATCATTTTCTGAAAAGTT
>JAYVGC010000074.1:0-25990 GCA_043772535.1 Flavobacterium sp.
CCGTAATCTAAAAAAACACGCTTTAGGTTTTCTTGGTCGTATTCATTAACCACTTTAAAGGCATTTAGTGTGTCGTTTTGATTCATTCGCATGTCTAAATCGGCATCAAAACGAGTCGAAAAACCTCGTTCAGGAACGTCAAACTGGTGCGAAGACACCCCTAAATCTGCTAAAATTCCGTCAACTACTTTGATATTGTGAAATCTTAAAAATCGTTTTATAAACCTAAAATTTTGATTAATTAAAACAAACCGATCGTCATCGATGGTATTTGCCAAAGCATCAGCATCTTGATCAAAAGCAAATAATTTTCCGTTTGCACCAAGATGTCGTAAAATTTCTCGCGAATGTCCGCCACCACCAAAAGTTACATCAACGTAAATTCCGTCTGGCTTTATATTTAAACCTGCAACCGATTCGGTTAATAAAACGGGGTTATGATAGTCCATTATCGTCGTTATTTTGATTACCCATTACTTCTTCGGCTAGTTCCGCAAAATCTAAAACAGAGTCATCAATTGCTTTTTCGTATTGCTTTTTATCCCATATTTCGATACTATTTACTGCCGATGAAAAAACCACTTCGTTAGAAATTTGTGCAAAAATTATTAAATCTTTTGGTACTAGCAGCCGTCCTAAAGCATCAATTTCGACTACTTTTACGCCCGCAGTAAAACGCCTGATGAAATCATTATTTTTTTTAACGAATTTATTTAATTTATTAATTTTTAACATCATTAAATTCCATTCACTCATCGGATATAACTCTAAACACGGCTGAAATACAGAACGTTTCAATATAAATCCTTCAGAAAGAGAAGGCAACACTTGTTTTTTCAACGGAGCGGGCATTAATAGCCGTCCTTTGCTGTCAACTTTACACTCATATGTTCCAATTATTGCGTTCAAAAAATGGTTTGTTAATTGATGGTATGCAAAAATATAAAATTATTTACCACAACTTACCACTTTTTACCACTTTGTTAATAAGTTTTAGTTGTTTCGAACTTGTTTTGCTAAAAAACCCCGATTTTATTGATAATCAACGGAATACTTGTAAAAAGATCATACGTCTCACTTTTCGGATGCCAATTATGATGGCTGCCAAAACAGAAAGTTAATCTTACAAAAAAAAATACAGCTACATAATTTAAATTAAAATATCATTTAAAAAATAGGGTTTTAATTTTTAAGTATTACCTTTGTAATTATTGACTTTTTAGGATAAAAGATGAATCACGATTTAAAGCAAGAAGGAAAATTTAGTTACTTAGAAGTAGGAGAAGGTACGCCAATTGTGATTTTACATGGTTTGATGGGTGGATTAAGCAATTTTGATGCTGTTGCAGATTATTTAGTAACCAAAGGCTACAAAGTAGTTATTCCAGAACTTCCATTATATACTCAAAGTTTATTAAAAACAAATGTTAAGGCATTTGCTAGATATGTAAAAGACTTCATCATATTTAAAGGTTTTGAACGTGTAATTTTACTTGGAAATTCACTTGGTGGTCATATTGCGTTATACCATACCAAAATGTATCCAGAAAAAGTTGCGGGTTTAATATTAACGGGCAGTTCAGGACTTTACGAAAGTGCGATGGGCGATAGCTATCCAAAACGTGGTGATTATGAGTACATAAAAAACAAAACTGAAATGGTTTTTTATGATCCCAAAACAGCTACAAAAGAAATGGTTGATGAAATTTATGCCTTGGTAAATGACCGTATTAAAGTAATAAAAACAGTAACCATTGCAAAAAGCGCCATTCGGCATAATATGGCAAAAGACTTGCCTAAAATGCACGTAAAAACATGCTTGATTTGGGGTAAAAATGATGCCGTAACTCCCCCCGATGTTGCTGAAGAATTTCATAAATTATTACCCAATTCAAATTTATATTGGATTGACAAATGTGGTCATGCTGCAATGATGGAACATCCAGACCAATTTAATCATCTTGTTGCCGATTGGTTACTTAAATCAGAATTATAAGCTCGTAAAAATTAATTTTTTACAGAAAAACAAAAAAAAGTTCATAAAAATATATGAAAATTAATACTGCAGAATTCGTAATATCTAACTCTGATGTGAGTAAGTGCCCAGCAGAGCGGTTGCCCGAGTATGCTTTTATAGGACGCTCCAATGTTGGAAAATCATCGTTAATAAATATGTTGACGAATCATAAAAATTTAGCAAAAACCTCGGGACGACCGGGAAAAACACAATTAATAAACCATTTTAAGATTAATGCAAACTGGTTTTTGGTGGATTTGCCAGGTTACGGTTATGCAAAAGTATCCAAAAAAACTAAAGACGTATTTCAGGAATTTATTACCGATTATTTTGAAACACGTGAACAACTAGTTTGTGCCTTTGTGCTTATTGATATTCGGTTGGAAGCTCAAAAAATTGACATCGAATTTATTACCTATCTTGGAGAAACCGAAGTGCCTTTTTGTATTATATTCACAAAAGCTGATAAAATTAGTAAAGGCAAAATTGCAGCAAGCGTTGCAGCTTACAGAAAAGAAATGCTTAAACATAATTGGGAAGAAATGCCACCTCATTTTGTTACTTCAGCAACAGAATTTACAGGGAAAGATGACGTGCTAAGTTATATAGAATCGGTTAATGAAGAGGTTTTTAAGGACTTGAATTCGTTTTAAGTAGTTGGGCTCTATCTACAAAACACATTTTAAATTACATTATGTATAATACTTAATATGTTTATAAATAGCCATTCGCGCGTACAATCTATTTTTTAAGCTGTAATTTTTCTGCAAAATAATCACAAAAATCTTTCATTGTATCCGTCATTTTTTGGTCTTGTGTGGCTCTAAAAAAAGTATCGCTCATGGCTACTAAAGTTTGATGAAAAAAAAGTTTCATTTCATCAACAGGCATATCTTTAGTCCACAAGTCAATACGCAGTGTTTCTTGCGTTTTATTGTCCCAAACAGAAAGTAAAATTGCTTTTGCCTCTTCGTTATTTATGCCACCATCGGAGGCAGTCCAATTTAATTTTTCGGGAACACGATTTTCATCAAGTTCAACTACAAAATTTATTTCTGATTTAAAATTATTGTCCATTTTTTTTGGGTTTGTATTTTGATTGTTCAAAAATTTGAGAGGTGCTTGTTTTAAGTAATTGCGGCACCGTTACTTTATTATTGTTCATGTACGATTTTACAATTTGCCATCCTAGCCACTGTCCTATTCGACCAGGAGATTCATTGTCTATTTCAAGATAAAATTTTGAAAAAGGTGCTGTATTGATAAACTGATTTTCTAGTCGGGAATCGGCACTAAAAAGTAACTTTTTTTCAATAAAGTACTGCCACATGTAACTTTCATTCGCGTCGCACCATTTAATTTGTTCGGTGGTATACCCTATTTTTTCGTTATCGGTGTAATCAGGCAATAAAATATCTTTCAGGTATAATTGTTTTCCATAATATATTATTTGCGACAGTAGTATTTTATCGGTTGGTGGTGGCACAATTTGTTCAGAAAAACTGGCTACTACATCAGGTAGAATTTGACGCATTTCAAAATTTTGTTTTAAATATGATGGAAATTCTTCATAAAACTTATGGTTTTTTCCGATATATAATTCTAGGGCAATTATGAGCTTGTCTTGTGCATAAATGGTTTTGGTGTTCAAATCCATTTCGCCAATAACAGTGTAAATTTTAGGTGTTACAACGGTTGGGAAATAAAATTTTATACGTTTGAATACGTTTTCGATTTCGAGTTTTTGGAGTTCAAAGCTTTTGTAAACTAATTGCACTTCATTAAACAAATCGTTCCATTGTGCGTCTTGAATTTTATTTAACCACACCTGATCATCAGTACCAATTGGAAAAAAGAAAGGGTACTCTTGTTTCAATTTTGGTAACGATTGCGCAGTTGCCTTAAAAAACGCTTGATCAAACCGATGGAGTTCCATTTTTAGTGGCATTTGTTCTACTGCTTTTTCTAATTTTGATTTGTTATTGCAAGACAGTAAAAATAACACTAGGCTACTCACAATGATATTTTTGATTTTCATAAATTGTTTTTTATTTTTTTATTGATTACCGTAGCGCTTTAATAGGAATATGATTGGTGCTGTAAAATGGTGTCCGTTTTTAAATTGAAATTAAATTTGAAAATTATGTTGATAGCCCAGATTGAAATGGAAAGCTTTTTGCAAATTTGGTTTTGTTTTTGTTGCTAAAAAAGTGCGACCTTAGAAGCACCTTTTTTGGTTTACAAAAACAAACTAAATTTGTAAAAACTTGCAATGAAAAGCTGGAAATTGCTTCAAAAAATGATTATTTTTGCAAATATACATTACGGATTTTTAAACTCGAACAAAATGAACAAAAAAAGTACTATTGATGT
This sequence comes from Flavobacterium sp., assembly GCA_043772535.1. Lineage (GTDB taxonomy): Bacteria > Bacteroidota > Bacteroidia > Flavobacteriales > Flavobacteriaceae > Flavobacterium. The sequence goes on from JAYVGC010000074.1 coordinate 4,391, forward strand.
TGAAAAGGTAACGAATTTAATCGTTAACTGGTTAAAAGATTATGCACAAGCGAGCAAAGTTAAGGGTTTTGTGATTGGAGTTTCGGGCGGTGTAGATTCGGCGGTTACTTCTACATTATGTGCAAAAACTGGGTTTCCAGTATTGTGTGTTGAAATGCCAATTCATCAGGCTCAAAATCAAATAAGTAGAGCAAAGGAGCACATTAGTTGGTTGCAAAAAACGTTTTCGAACGTAACTTCGGTTGCGTCAGATTTGAGTATTTTATATGATGTTTTTGTTAGTACTGTTCCAAAAAGTGATAATGATGTGCACTATAATTTGAGTTTGGCCAACACACGTGCTCGATTACGAATGACTACTTTGTACTACTTTGCAGGTATTCATAATTATTTGGTTGTAGGAACTGGCAACAAAGTAGAAGATTTTGGAGTTGGTTTTTATACAAAATACGGCGACGGCGGAGTTGATTTGAGCCCGATTGCCGATTTGATGAAAAGTGATGTATATGCTGTGGGAGCATACTTAAAAATAGCTACCTCTATTTTAGAGGCAGCTCCAACTGATGGTTTGTTTGGCGATAGTAGAACTGATGAACAGCAACTTGGGGCAAGTTATGATGAATTGGAGTGGGCTATGGAAGAGCTTGCCAAATCTGTTTTAGAAAAAACATACAGTGCCCGTGAGAAAAAAGTTTTAGAATTGTTTAACACATTAAATATGAACAATAAACACAAAATGGTTTCGATACCTATTTGTAGGATTTAAAGTTAAAAAAAAATAATTTTTTTCATTTTTTAACAATTGTTTAAGTATAAATACTTACTTTTGCGAAGTAGTTTTTACGCAAAACTTAAATTTTTAAAAATCGAATTATGATAAATGTATGTTTAGCAGATAATTTTCCGGTGGTTCATTTTGGTGTTAAAGCTTATTTTAAAGATCATCAAGAAATTAATATCGTGAGTAATATTGGTAATTTTAATATGATTGCTGAGGTATTAAAAACAAAAAAAATAGATGTCCTTGTTGTTGATTTAGAGTTAGATGGTCTGAAAGGCGTTGCTGATTTAAAAATTATAATCAAAACTTTTCCAGATACTAAAATACTGTTGTTTTCTGCTTTAAATGAACAAGTGTATGCTTCAAATGCGTTAAAATCGGGAATTTACGGATACGTTCACAAATCGGCAAAGCTTGAGACTTTAGGCCACAACATTATTAAAGTTGCGCAAGGTTTTGTTGTTTTAAGTGATGAGCTTAGAGAAAAATTATTGATGAATCCTAAACAAAACAAAAGCGATCGTTTGCATAGAAAATTATCAAATAGAGAAATTGAAGTTTTACGCTACTTAAGCGATGGTAAAAAGAACAATGAGATTTCGAAAATATTAAATCTTAATGAAAAAACAATCAGTACTTATAAACTAAGATTGCTACAAAAACTTAGTGTTACTAATTTAGTAGATTTAGTGAATAAATCTAAAATTTTAGAATTGGTTTAAGCATCACAAAAAAATTAATTTTAATTCATTTAAAAACAACAATTCATCAATGAGTTGTTGTTTTTTTTTATCCAAAAGTAGTTCTCATACGTCCTATTTTTCGGGTAATAGTAACTTTAAGTTTATTATAATCGTTAATAAATTCTAAAATTTCTAATTTATTTGTTACCGCATCGTCGGCAATTTGCAACATTAAATCGGCATTTAGTTTATTGATTAAATATTCGCGAAACGCAATAATATTTTCTTGTATTAATCGTGCTAAATTTTCGGGATATTCTTTTCCTTTTACAAAAACTTGCTTTTTTTCGAGCCATCCGTGTAGTTGGTATTTTTCTTCATTCATTAAAATATCGGTTACTACCTCAGCAAAATTTTGTGGTAAAGTGGCTATAAAATGATTTCTATCAAAGGTTGTATCAAGTTGTAATTGAATTATTAAATCATCATATATTGCTTTAAAAATAGGGTTTGCAAATTCAATTTCATCTTCTTGTAGGTTTAAAAAAATACGTTCGTATACTTTTGAAGTTCCTTTTTCGATTACTTCGGTTGCATTGCCGCTATTGTCTATTTTGATGAATACGTTTTCTACATCAATTTCGGCAGTACCATACAAAAGTAAGATTTCAATAATCGACTTTTCAAGCAACGGAAGTACATCGGTTTTTGAAAAAACGACCAGATTTTCGGTTTTTACGATTTCAAATGCTTGCTGATTTTGTTTTTTACCAATTTCTTGGATATCTTTTTGAATTAATTGTGCTAATGTATTGAACAACACCTCTTCCGAAATATCCATAATTCGAGAGCACTCTTGCACATAAATCTCTCTTTTAATTCGATCCGGAATTTTAGAAATACTTTGCACCATATCCCGAATTACCTCTGATTTTTTGATTGGATCATTTTTAGCATCCTTCATTAAAAGTGAGGCCTTGAATTGTATAAAATCCATTGCTTCTTCATCAAAATATTTTATGAGCTGGTCTAAAGGTGTTTTTTTAGCATAACTATCAGGGTCGTCACCATCAGGAAACGTGCATACTTTTACGTTCATTCCTTCTTCTAATATCAAATCAATTCCGCGAAGCGACGCTCGTAAACCTGCTGCATCCCCGTCAAAAAGCACGGTTATGTTCTTTGTTAATCGGTTAATTAATCTAATTTGATCTGGTGTTAACGCAGTTCCAGATGATGCCACAACGTTTTCTATTCCGGTTTGATGCATTTGAATTACGTCGGTATAACCTTCAACCAAAAAGCAATTGTTTAATTTGGCAATAGATTGCTTGGCATGATAAATTCCGTACAATACTTTACTTTTGTCGTATAAATCGCTGGCGGGCGAATTGAGGTATTTTGCCGCTTTTTTGTCATTAGTTAAAATTCGACCACCAAATCCTAAAACACGACCAGACATAGATTGAATTGGAAACATAACCCTTCCTTTAAATCGATCAAATTGTTTGTTATCACCAACAATTGTGAGTCCGGTTTTTTCTAAAAAATCTAGTTTATATCCTTTTCCTAATGCTTCTTTGGTAAATGCATCCCAAACTTCGGGCGAATATCCTAATCGAAATTTTAATATAGTTTCATTAGTAAATCCGCGTTCTTTAAAATAAGTAAGCCCAATGGCTTTACCTTCTTCATGATTTATAAGTACCTCTTGAAAATAACTAGCTGCAAATTCTGAAACTAAAAAAAGGCTTTCTTTTTCGCTTGCAACCTCTTTTTCTTCACTAGTTTGTTCAGTTTCTTCAATTTCGATATTGTATTTTTTAGCCAAATATCGAATAGCCTCTGGGTAGGTAAATTTTTCGTGTTCCATTATAAATGAAACAGCGTTTCCTCCTTTTCCTGAACTAAAATCTTTCCAAATACCTTTTGCAGGCGACACCATAAATGAGGGTGAGCGCTCGTCTGAAAACGGACTTAATCCTTTAAAATTACTGCCAGCACGTTTTAAAAGCACAAAGTCGCTTATTACTTCATCAACTCGGGCAGTTTCAAAAACTTTTTCTATGGTAGATTTGGATATCAATTTTTACTTAGATTTTTAGATTTTAATTAAAAAATCAATACTATACGCAAAAATACGTAATTCAGCGCAAAAAAGTAAGCCGCAACTTCAGGAATTTCAAAATAATGATTTCCTGAATTTGCGGCTGTGCAAAATTGTTTGTTTTATTTAATTAAAATCCCAACGAACGCCTAATGAAACATTGTTTTGTTTTACAATATTATCTCTAAATAATGGGTTCAAATCATATTTGACATACAAGCCTGTTTCACCATAACTGATGTAGGTACTTATACCGTAAATAAAATTACTGGTGTTAAAATCGCCTTTTGTTTCTGTTGATGTTTCATTGTCATTGCTTTTAAACTCTAAATATTGCTTCGATTTCAGGTTGATTCCTGCATAGCCACCAATCCCAAATCTAAAACCTTCGTGAGAATTGAAAATTGTTTTTCCGTTTTCGATTTTTGTTTTCGTAAAATCAAGTTCAAGATGTACTGGAAATACCAAATACACATTTTTAAAACGAGAATCGTCGGTGTTTATCGAATTTGTTTGCAATGTGGTTTGATTTCCAGAAACTACAAAACTGCGATTATCCGTTGGACGAAGGTTGTTGTACATTACTGAAAATCCGTATTTGGCATGCAGTAAATTATTGTCTTTTGCAATTCGAGTGTTATACGTAATGCCCCATTCATAAAAGTGCGAGCCAAAATATCTAAAATCGGAGTCAGCCACAGCATTATTAGTTATTACATTATTTAATCCAAACGCAAACACAATTTGATTGGTTGTTCTTCGTTCGCTTCGTTGAAAAGTATCGTCAAATGTTCCGAAAAAAGACCATGTAAACGATTCTTCAATTTTATCTGTTTTCTCATCGATTTTATCTTGTACCAATTGATTTAATTTTTCTTGTTCTATACCTACTAATTTTTCAATATTAGAAGCAGTTTTTGATGCCAAATCAAGTTTTTTGTCGTCGGCTTGCTGTTGCGTAATGGTTCCTTTGTCAAATTCACTATTTACGGTTTCAAGCGATAATTTTAGTTTTACTTTTTCAGCTTTAGAAATATTTCCTATATGCATCAAAATAATTTTTGCTTTGTCTTCAATAGCAGTTTTTCTATTAAACTCGGCACTATAAAATTTACTTAATTTTTTTAATTCAATAAGTACTAATTTTTTAGATTCGGCAGCAGATTGTATTTTTAAAGCAGCTTTTTTGTCATTTCTTTGTTGTTTATTGATGCTTCCATTTTTCAAATCTAAATTGATTGCACTAATAGCCAATTTTAGTTTTGATTTTTCAGATTTTATGATGCTATCCGTCCTTTTTGAAATTATTTTTTCCTGATTTTTTAAATCGTTTTTAGTTTCTTGCGCTACAATTTTTGAGCAAAAAACACATAATGCAACTGCTAAGTATATAATAAAGTTTTTCATAATAAATTGATTTTAATAATTGATGATTGATGAATAATTGATTTGATTACAAATATAGTATTAACTGTTGAAAACTTATTTAGCATTGTTTCTGTCAGATAATGTAATGCGCAACGTTTGAAAATTTTTAGCCACTTTAGTAAAAACGTTTTCCTTATATTCGTTATTAACTGCTCCATCTACCTCAGCAAGCAGTGCAGTAATATTTAATTTGAGTGCAGTTTTAGCAGTTTCTTTTGTTTTAACGGACGCTAAAATTTCATTTTCATTTTTAGTTGGCATCTGTTGATTGGCAGTTTGTTGGTTAATTACAATTTGATTTGAAATGTCTTGATTGTAGTTTGATATGATTTGATTTTGATTGTTGATTGAAACCCCACTTTTTGATTCTTGTTGTATATTACTTGCTAATTGGCTGGTATTGCTCGCTACTTTTTGAGAACTAGTTGCACTTTTTTGATTGCGATTAATCACTAAATTTATATTATTTTGCAATGCAATCGATCTTGGTTTGAACCCAACGATTGACGTAATACCATTCTTATTTTTAAAGTAGTCTGCGCTTGATGACGTCACTACATCTGCTGATACAGTTGTTACTCTTTGCATTTCGACAACAGGCAGTGGCACTGTCTGTAATTTAAAAATCAATGATCCAAAAAACATAAATCCAATAAAACTTGCTGCAATTAATAACCATGGCAATTTCTTTTTTGGTTTTTCTACATGACCTAACATAAATTCCAATCGATTCCAAGCCTGAGTCGATGGCTCAATTAATCTTGAATTCAGTTGGTTTTTAATTTGATTTTCTATATTTTTATTCAGTTCCATTATAGTAATTTTTTGATTTGTTAATCTGGTTTTGCAACATTTTGCGTGCGTGCGACAATTGCGATTTTGACGTGCCTTCATTAATGCCCAGCAGGGTAGCAATTTCTTGATGTTTATAGCCTTCAATTGCATATAAGTTAAAAATCATTCGATAGCCGTCGGGCAATTGATCTATTAAAAACTGAATATTTTCTGCCGAAAATTGATTTTCTGTAGTATTACATCGTTGTTCAAAAAAAGTTTCGTCTTCAATAAATGTAACCTTTTTTTGAATTCGTAAATACGAAATACTTTCATTAACCATAATTCTACGAATCCAACCTTCAAAACTTCCATTAAATTGAAACGCACTTAAATTGGCAAATACCTTCATAAACGCGGTAATCATAATGTCCTCGGCATGTTGAATGTCTTTAATATACTGACGACAAACGCTCAACATTTTTGGCGAAAATTGTGAATATAATTTTTGTTGTGCCGCACGATTATTTGCAAGTGCCAACTCAATTAATTCTTTTTCATGTTGATGTAAGTATATTACCTTCATTGTATATTTAAAATTTCGTAATCAATATGATTGCTACTTGTATAGACGAGATGCGTTGGAAAAAGGTTGCATCATGGCTAAAAAAATTTAATAAAACGATGTATATTATTGTTTTTTAGCGTTTTAAAAAAAAATTTGATTGTCTTAAATCGTAAGTAGTACTATTTTTTTCGTTCGATCACATAATTTACCATCAAAATTAAGCTTTCTTTGAAGTCAGAAGTAGCAAAATCAGCAAGTAATTGCAGCGCTTCGTTTTGAAATTCGGTCATTTTTTTTTCTGCATACGAAAGTCCGTTACTTTTTTTAACAAATTCAATTACTTCCTTTACTCGTTTTTTGTCTTTGTTATGGTTTTTCACAGAATTTATAACCCACGCTTTTTCTTTATCAGAACAATTATTTAAAGTATATATTAAGGGCAGCGTCATTTTTTGTTCCTTAATGTCTATGCCTGTTGGTTTTCCAATTGCTTCGTCAGAATAGTCAAACAAGTCGTCTTTTATTTGAAACGCCATACCTATAAGTTCGCCAAATTTTCGCATTTTTTCAACTAAAATACCATCGTTTGATACTGATTGTGCACCTAAAGCGCAACAAGCAGCAATTAAGGTTGCGGTTTTTTGTCGTATAATTTCGTAATAAATATCTTCTGTAATGTCCAACCGTCGTGCTTTTTCTATCTGAAGTAGTTCGCCTTCACTCATTTCCCTAACGGCAACTGATATTATTTTAAGCAAATCAAAATCGCCATTATCTATAGAAAGCAACAATCCTTTTGAAAGTAAATAATCGCCCATTAAAACGGCAATTTTATTTTTCCAAAGTGCATTTATAGAGAAAAAACCACGGCGCTTGTTACTATCATCTACCACATCGTCGTGTACCAAAGTAGCCGTGTGAATTAATTCGATTACACATGCCCCACGAAATGTACGCTCGTTTACACGACCCTTGTTAAGCATTTTAGCAATTAAAAACACAAACATTGGTCGCATTTGTTTGCCTTTTCGATTTACGATATAATAAGTAATCCTATTCAACAAAGCCACTTTTGAGGTCATGGACTCGTAGAACTTTCTTTCAAAAAGTTCCATTTCTATTTGAATGGGTTTTTTTATTTGCGAAGTTATGTTCATAATCTTTTCAAAGATACGAAATCGAATTAAAAATAAATTTTTTTGCAAAAAAATTACCAATTAAAATCAAATCGTTGTGCATGCGATTAGCAAAATAACAACGTTTAGATATAAAATAGTATCGTATTGCGAAATCAATTTTAAAAGTACTAACTTTGGTTTGTTTTATAATCTGTTATAACTGAATTTAAAATGATACCATTATCACATCATTAACAATATTAAAAAATGAAAAAAATATTTTTTGGGCTATTGCTACTTTTCTTGTTTAGTTTTTCGATCAAAAAAATACCTGTTACTCCTGCATGGCGCTTAATGCTTACCTCCGAAATAATTATAAAGGGAAAAGTACTTTCGCATGATACCACCGCAATTGTGGTTGAAGTAGCACAAGTACTGTCGACCAATTCAAAGTCCGCATTAACTTCAGGACAAAAAATTAAAATAAATAATTCAAATAATTCTAAAATTAGCATAAAAACGTCGCGCACGGCAGACGGAGTTACTGCTATTTTTTACCTAAATACAACGGCTTCCTCTACTACTTTTAATCATACAGATCGTTTTTTAGGTAGTGTGCCATTAAATTTAGAAGGTAAAATTCAATTTTATAACGGAATTGATTATAAAAATTATGGCACTTTACAGGAATATATTATTGCAATTAAGCAAGTTAAAAAAAGCTACTTGATAGACGAAACCGGTAAAGTACAAAGCAAATTAAGTAAAAAAAGTGTTTATAAAACATATAAAATGAGTGCCATTGCTACATCAATTTTTAACGAAATTGAACGAGAACGAAGTAATTATTCAAACCAATAATTTAAAAATCAAGGCACTAAATGTTAAATTTTTAAATATCTTCATTTAAGTATTAAACCTTTTTTAACTATTTATATCTAAACTATAAACCAATAAAAACTTACTATATGAAAACTACCAACTTTATTTTAGTCGTTGCTCTTTCAGTTGTTATACTTAGTTGCTCAAAAAAAGATAATGATGATGAAATTAACTTCTCTGCCGATGAAGCTGCACTAAATTCTAAAATCGACATTTCAAATGACGACGTTTCTGATATTGTGGAAGGACAATTTGATGCAACAACAGCGAATCCAACATCAGGCAAATCAACCGAAAACACAACGGCTGCTTCCTCAAACCTGCCCATATGTGTAAACGTTACCCGCATTCCAGGTTTTCAAACAGTTATAACCGCTGGAACTGCCGTTACAAAAACATTAGATTTTGGAACATCAGGTTGCCCAATGCCAAACGGCAATATATTACGAGGAAAAATAATTATTACCTTTACTTATAATCCCAACGCTACGTCACATGTTATAAATTATCAATTTGATAACTTTTACCACAATGCTATAAAATTTGTTGGCAATAAAACTTTTACCAGAACAATGACTGATGCAACGGCTGCATCTCCAAGCCACCCAATTGTTGTAATGACTTTGGATATGTCGGCTACTTTTCCTGATGGACGCGTTTTTACAAGAGTAGGATCAAGAACAAGAGAAATAATTGAAGGGTACAACACGCCCACAATATTTTTAGATAATGTGTATAAAATTACTGGAAGTTGGACAACAACATCTCCAAATACAACCAGCCAAACAAGTACAATTACGACACCTCTTCGCATACGAATGAGCTGTATTACTGCCAATAAACCATTACTTGTTGCTGGTGTTATAAGTTTTGTACGAAACAATCAAACTGCCACCTTAGATTACGGAAACGGAGATTGTGATAATACAGCAGTCTTTACGTTTAACGGCGTTTCCTACACAATTATAATCGGAAATTAATAAAGAATTTTTATAAAAAAAGAAAAGCGTTTCAAGTCACATTGGAACGTTTTTTTTTATTAATCAAAATAGAATGAAACAAAAAAGACATTATATTTCTTTTAACTTTGTAAACTAATTACATTTTATATATTTGTATAAATATCTAAAGTTTATTTTAACAACAAACTTTTAACCCTTTAATTATACCATCAAATGCCAAAAGGATTTTTTCATGTACCCCAAGCGGTCAACGAACCCGTAAAATCATACGCTCCAAACTCACCCGAAAAAATAGCTGTTTTAAGTGCTTATACAAAAATGTGGAACGAAAAAATTGACGTTCCTAATTATATAGGTTCAGCCGAAATTCGCACTGGAAATATCAGAAACATCACTGCGCCCCACAACCACAAGCATGTAGTAGGAAGCTACCATTTAGCAGAAAAAAAGGATATAGAAGCAGCGATTGCAAGTGCTATAGAAGCAAGAAAAAAATGGTCGCTAATGCCTTGGGAACATCGCGCTGCTATTTTTTTAAAAGCTGCCGAACTTATTGCAGGACCTTATAGAGCACGAATTAATGCGGCAACTATGATTGCACAATCAAAAACAATATATCAGGCAGAAATTGATGCCTCATGTGAGTTAATTGATTTTTTGAGGTATAACGTAGCATTCATGACTCAAATTTATAACGATCAACCAAAATCAACTTCTGATGTTTGGAACAAAGTAGAATACCGCCCTTTAGAAGGCTTTATATACGCTATAACGCCATTTAATTTTACGGCAATTGCAGCAAATTTGCCAGCAAGTGCAGCTATGATGGGCAATGTTGTAGTTTGGAAACCAAGTGACAGCCAAGTTTTTTCTGCAAAAATTATCATCGACGTTTTTAAAGAAGCAGGCATCCCTGATGGCGTAATAAACGTCGTTTTTGGTGACCCAGCTATGATTACAGATACCATATTAGCATCAAAAGACTTTGCAGGCGTACATTACACAGGATCGACATTTATTTTTAAAGAGATTTGGAAAAAAATTGGTGAAAACATTCATCATTACAAAACCTATCCACGCATTGTGGGCGAAACAGGTGGTAAAGATTTCATTGTTGCGCATCCATCGGCAAATGTTAAGCAGGTAGTTACCGGCATTACACGTGGCGCATTTGAATTTCAAGGGCAAAAGTGTTCGGCAGCATCAAGAGCCTATTTGCCACAAAGTTTATGGCCTGCAATAAAGGAGCAACTAATTAGCGATGTTAAATCGATGAAAATGGGTTCACCCGAAGATTTTAGTAATTTTATTACAGCCGTTATTCATGAAGGGTCGTTTGATAAACTAGCCCGTTTTATAGACCAAGCCAAAAAAGACGGTGATGCTGACATAATTATTGGAGGTAATTATGATAAGTCGATTGGTTATTTTATTGAACCTACCGTAATTGTTACCACCAATCCGAAATATGAAACAATGCAAACCGAACTTTTTGGTCCTGTAATTACCATTTATGTATACAACGACAGCGACTGGCTCGAAACACTAAAACTAGTTGATGAAACATCAGAATATGCCTTAACAGGAGCCATTTTTAGCCAAGATCGTTATGCAACAATTGAAGCAACCGATGCATTGCAAAATGCTGCGGGTAACTTCTACATCAATGATAAACCAACTGGCGCAGTAGTAGGAATGCAGCCATTTGGGGGAGCTAGAAATTCTGGAACCAATGATAAAGCGGGTTCAGCCCTAAATTTACTACGTTGGGCATCACCACGCACTATTAAAGAAACTTTTGTTACCCCTGAAGATTATCGTTATCCGTTTTTAGGAGCATAAAATACGTAAATACTTTTACATAAAAACTATTAAACCATTACAATGAAATCATCAAATATTCTATTTTTAGTACTTGTTTTTGCAACGAACTTTACTTTTGGTCAAGATATACCCAAGCCCGCATCAAAATCAGAAAAAAACCCAGATAAATTTATGCAAATGTATGATTTACTGGCAACACCAAATATGTATCGAACTGCCTCAGGAGCTCCTGGACCTGAATATTATCAGCAACAAGCCGATTATAAAATGGATATTGAACTTGATGATAAAAACACCAAATTGTATGGTACCGAAACAATAACATATACCAATAATGCCAAAGAAAGTTTAGATTATTTGTGGATGCAATTAGATCAAAATAACCAATCACGAAAATCGCTTACCCCGTTAATACAAAGTACAAAAACAGATCCCGCAATGGGTGCATCTGCCTTTTCACGTACTTTTTTGGAGGAAGATTTTGATGGCGGATTTAATATCGAATATGTTAAAGACGGAAATGGCAAACCAATTTCTTACACTATCAATCAAACCATGATGCGTTTGGAATTAGACAAACCAATGAAGCGGGGCGAAAAACTTACATTTTCAATAAAATGGAACTATTTAATTAATGATTATGGCAAAGATGGTGGTCGTTCAGGCTATGAACATTTTGATACTGACGGAAATAATTTATATGTTTTAGCACAATTTTACCCTCGCATGGCGGTTTACAACGACGTTGAAGGGTGGCAAAATATGCAGTTTTGGGGTTCAGGTGAATTTGCGTTACCTTTTGGAAATTTTGAAGTAAATATTACTGTTCCAGCAGATCATATTATGGATGCGACAGGAACATTGCAAAACAGAACCGAAGTATTTACAGCAGCACAAGTTGCCAGATATGTACAAGCAGAAAAAAGTTACGATAAACCCGTTATAATTGTTACACAGGCAGAAGCAGAAGCTACGTCGAAAGGATTTTTAACTACAAAAAAAACGTGGAAATTTAAAGCCGAAAATGTTAGAGATTTTGGAATTTCGACTTGTAGAAAATTCATTCTTGACGGCATGGCGGTAAAAATTGGCGGTAAAAATATTATGGCAATTTCATTGTATCCGCCCGAAGCAAACCCATTATGGGAAGAGTACTCGACCAGAATGATTGCTCATACCTTAAAAAGTTATTCAAAATATACATTTGATTATCCGTACCCAAAAGCAATTTCGGTAAGTGCAAAAGATCAAGGAATGGAATACCCAATGATTTGCTGGAATTACGGTCGACCAGACAAAGATGGAAAATATTCCGACCAAACTAAATACGGAATGCTTGGCGTAATTTGTCATGAAGTAGGACACAACTTTTTTCCTATGATCGTAAATTCAGATGAACGACAATGGACTTGGATGGACGAAGGATTAAACTCGTTTATGGAATTTTTAGCAGAGCAGACTTTTGACCCTAACTTTCCGTTACGCCGTGGTCCTGCAAAAAATATTGTTCCCTATATGAGTGGTGATCAAAAAGGATTAGAACCTATTATGACCAACTCAGAAAGCATTCGTCAATTTGGAAATAATGCGTATGGAAAACCCGCAGCTGCGCTAAATATTCTTCGTGAAACCATAATGGGTCACGAGCTTTTTGATTATGCCTTTCAAACTTATGCAAAGCGTTGGAAATTTAAACATCCTACGCCCGAAGATTTTTTTAGAACTATGGAAGACGCATCGGCAGTAGATTTAGATTGGTTTTGGAGAGGCTGGTTTTATAGTACAGACAACAATGATATCGGAATTAAAGAAGTTAAAAAATATTTTGTAAGCAATGAACCTTCAAAAGAAGTAAGTGAATTTTTAAAAACAAAACGTCGAAGAGATTCAGATCCTGGAAAAATGGTATATCTAATTGCTGATGCAAGCGAAGATTTTAAAACTGAGTTAAATAAACCATTTAAAATTTCGGACTGCATGGCTCTTAATGAATACGTAAACAAACAATTTTCAGCAGAAGAAAGAATAAAACTTAACGAGCCTAATTATTTTTACCAAGTTACCTTTGACAAACCGGGAGGCTTAGTAATGCCAATAATTGTAGAGTTAACCTATGAGGATGGAACTACGGAAATGCAAAAATTTCCTGCTCAAATTTGGAGAATGAATGATAAGGAAGTAAGCAGAACGTTCGCAACTAAAAAACAAATTGTAAAAATAGCACTAGATCCAAAATTAGAAACTGCCGATGTTGATATAACAAATAACGTTTGGCCAAGAGTAGAAATGAAATCGAAATTTGACTAGCAAAAATAAGTTCTATAAGCATAATTACTTATAATGTAATTAACTTTTTCAATTGTGCAATTTTGTACTTTTGTTTCATATAGTAGTAACAATTGAATCTAAAATAATATGTTTGGCATTGGTGGTGGCGAAATAATTTTTATCATATTTATTGCATTGATGCTTTTTGGTACTGATAAGTTACCCGAAGCAATGCGAACTTTTGCAAAAGTAATGGCACAATTAAAAAATGCCACTAATGAAATTAAAAGCGAAATTGCGAAAGGTATGGATGAGCATGGCGTGACTGAGTCGATAAAATCAATCAGCAGCAATTTTGAAGTTGAGGTCGATACTATAAAAAAAGATGTTGCTGAATTTTCTACAAATCCTATAAAAGAACTATCTGATAGTACCGCCACACTAAAAAAGGAATTAGAAGATTTAACAGGTCCAATTAAAAGACAATTTTAATGTTTGAAAAAATAATTAACCTCGACAAGCACATTTTTATTTTTTTAAATAATTTAGGTTCAACTCCGTTTGATGCATTTTGGCTATTAATCACAAAGCAATCAAGTTGGATTCCGTTTTTTTTAATTTTAGCCTACTTGATACAACAAAAAATTGGTTGGAAACAGTTTGGCTTAGTGCTTGTTTTTGTATCCTTAATTTTATTATGCTGTAATACCACAGTAGAGTTTTGTAAAACCTATTTTCATAGACTACGGCCCTGTAACGACCCTAGTATTCAAAAAATTATTCGAGTCGTTCATCAATCTAATTCGTTTAGTTTTTTCTCTGGTCACGCATCAAATTCAACAGCGACCATGCTTTTTATATTTTTAATTTTGAAAAAATACTATAAAAATACTTTTTTAATTTTTATGTATCCACTAATTTTTGCGTACAGCCGTATTTATTTGGGCGTTCATTTTCCGGCAGATATTTTAACAGGTTTTATTGTCGGAAGCCTATTTGGACTAGCCTTTTACAGTAGCTTTGTGTGGGTTCAAAATCATTATTTTAGTAAAACTATAAATTAAACTACCCTACTTACCGTTAAACCGTCTCGAATTGGTAATAAAACCGTTTCAACCCGATTATCGTTTTTAAGTAATTCATTGTAGGCTACCAATATTTTTGTGCTTTCGTCTTTTGGGTTTAATTCTTCAAGCACCTTACCACTCCAAAGCACATTATCTGACAAAATTACACCCCCTACGTTCATCATCGGAACAATTAAGTTGAAATAATTAATATAATTTTCTTTATCGGCATCAATAAAAACCAAATCGTATTTTTTGTTTAATTTTGGAATAATAGCAATTGCATTACCCAAATGATTTGTAATTTGATTTGCCCACGGCGATAATTTAAAATATTTATTTTGAATTGTAACTAGCTCTTCATTACAGTCAATAGTATCTAACGTACCGTCTTTTTGTAGCCCTTCTGCCAAACATAAAGCGGCATACCCCGTGTATGTTCCAATTTCTAAAATATGTTTTGGATGTACTATTTTTGATAATATACTCAAAAAACGCCCCTGAAAATGACCACTTAACATTCGAGGTTGCGTCATTTTTTGGTGTGTTTCTTTGTCTAATTGAGCTAATAAATCGGGTTCGTTTTCAGAATGATTGGCGACGTAGTTTTCTAAATTTTCGGATATAAAGTGCATACTAACTTTTTTATACAAATTTACAAATTACAACTTACAAAACATCAATTGAGTAAATTGTTTTACCTTTGTAGGATGATTGATAAAATAGACATACGTGCCATTAGCAAATCGGAACTTCGCGATTTTTTTGTAACAAATGGCGACAAAGCATTTCGCGGTAACCAAGTTTATGAATGGTTGTGGAGCAAAGGAGCGCATAACTTTGCTGCGATGACCAATGTTTCTAAAGCAACTCGAGTAATGTTAGAAACACATTTTGTTATTAATCATATTAAAGTTGATTTGATGCAGCGCAGCGAAGATGGCACTATAAAAAATGCAGTACGGTTACACGATGGTTTGGTGGTTGAGTCTGTTTTGATTCCGACTTTAACGCGAACTACTGCATGTGTTTCGAGCCAAGTGGGTTGCAGTTTAGACTGTGATTTTTGTGCTACATCTCGATTAAAGCGTATGCGAAATTTAGAACCTGGCGAAATTTATGATCAGGTTTTAGCCATAGATAACGAAAGTAAATTATATCATAATCGGCCGCTGTCGAATATTGTTTTTATGGGGATGGGTGAACCTTTGATGAATTATAATAATGTAATGAAAGCTATCGATATGATTACATCAGACGAAGGATTAGCAATGTCACCAAAACGGATTATCGTTTCGACATCGGGCATACCAAAAATGATTAAAAAAATGGCTGATGACGGTGTAAAATTCAAGTTAGCTGTTTCGCTACATTCAGCTATAGACGACGTTCGAGCCAAGATAATGCCCTTTTCTAAGAATTTTCCGTTGGCCGATTTACGAGATAGTTTAGAATATTGGTATCGTAAAACAAAAAGTAAAATTTCGTACGAGTATGTGGTTTGGAAGGGCATCAACGATACTAAAGAGGCAATTGACGCCTTAGTTACATTTTGTAAATATGTACCTTGTAAAGTGAACTTAATTGAATACAATCCTATAGATGATGGCGTATTTCAGCAGGCATCTGAAGAGTCAATTAAGGCGTACATTACGGCATTAGAAAACGTAAATATTGTGGTGAAGGTTAGACGTAGTCGCGGTAAGGATATTGATGCGGCTTGCGGACAGCTGGCTAATAAAGAAGGATAGCGGCTTGCGATAAAAACACTTAATTTGAATTATAGCCCTGATGGAAGGGAAAAACAACCGCATTTTTTTTGCGGTTTTTTGGAACGACAGCAGGACCATATTTTCTTGCAATACGGTATTTTGTGCTTCTAATAAAACTAATTTAAGGCAAAAGGTGCATTAAGTTTAAAACTCGGCACAACAACACGAAAGGTTCTTGTGGATGTAAAATTTATCATAGTAAAAAACCCATTCATCGATCCGTGTGGTGATGCTAGTAAGCAACCGGAACTATAAGTATGGGTTTCACCGGGTTTGAGAACTGGTTTTTTTCCGATAACCCCTTCTCCTTCAACTACATCTGCGTTATTTAAGGAGTCGTAAATTTTCCAATGTCGGTAGGTTAATTGCACTGAATCTTTACTATGATTGTCAATGGTTATTGCGTACGAAAAGGCATAATGTACCTTTGAATTTTTTAAATAAGTACCTTCAAAATTCGTTTTTACAGATATTTTTATGCCTCGTGTAATTTGTGAAACCATAACAAACTGTTTTTAAGCAAAGTTACAAAAATTGTATAATGTGTTACATTATTTTTAATAAAATACGATTAATTTGTGATATCGATTGATGTTGCTGAGCCTTTACCAATAACTCGATCGTAGCGTTGGTTGTTTTCGCGGTAATAAATTAGAGCTAAATAATTATTTTCTGTTTGAAAAAAATTGCCGTCAATAGCATTTTCATGATCAATAGTGGCAGTATTTTTGATAATTGTGTAGCAATAATTTGTAAATCCTTGTTTAATTAGTAGTGCTTTTTCGTACAGTTGTGTTTTTGAATTAAAATCCATTTTATTTTCATTGTTCACAATAAAATTATTATACATTCCAGTAATATATACCGCTTGATTTGCGTTTAATTCAGGCTTTGCTAACGAAAAATAAACCCATGCATAATCGGCATTGATTTCGTTGTTGGGCGCATTGATGTTGTTTACTAAAAAGTTTCCATTTATATCTGGAAAATAAGTATAAATAGCTGTTGCGCGTGGATTATTTGGGAATAGAAAGGCGTTGTAGAGACCGCCGCTGGAATTTACAGCTGCAATAGAATTTACGGCAACTTGAATGTTCTTGTTGTCAAAATTTAAATATTCGTTGCCTGCCCAAAATTGCGTTTCAGCATCGTATTTATAAATTAAATCATTTGCAATGGTGTACATTGGTTTCACGTTATAGATGGCGTTTTTAAAATTTCCGTTTTGCAAAAGCAGCACTTTTACATTTTGTAACGGGCTTTGAAAATTTATAATTGACTTCACAGTAAAATCTAAATTGTGCTTTGACTGCACGTCACTAATAGTTCGCGTTCGCTTTATTTGTAATGCTACCGATGCCAAATTTTCATAAATAATTACTTTTCTTGAAAAAATAACTTCTTTATTTTCGTTTAAAATACTAATTATATAATTGCCACTAACCCTTAGTTGCGTTAACTTATTTGGAAAAGATATCCGATAATGGGTATAAACTTGTAAGGTGTTTTGTGAATTAAGATACTCTTGAATTCGCTGTTCATCAAAACCAATAAGATATTCGTTAACAGAAAGTTGTGACTGCTCCCAATTATAATTACAATGGGTAATTTTGTAGTAATAATTATCTTCGGTGGCGTGTAAATCGTCAAATTGGAGCTGAAAAGAATCACCTAAAAGAAAAACAGGAATTGCATTTTGACCATTTTGAACAAATGAAATGGTTTTTATAAAAAACGGCGGATTGGTTTCAAACTCTTGCGAATAGGTAAAAAAAGAGCTTAAAAACACTATAACAAATGCTACTTTTTGCATAAAATATTCGTTTTGTTTTGTAAAAATAAGAAATGTAACTTACAAAAGAAAAAAAATTGAACAAATTTGCGATTATTGTAATAAATATGATAAATTTTCTTCAATTTTAAAAGGTAACAAATCATCTTCAATCATGTTTTTAGCTGCTATTACTTTAGATTTTTGTAGTTCAATAATTTTTTCTTCGATGGTGTTTCTAGCAATAAATTTTACCACTTCAACCTTAAATTTTTGTCCCATTCGGTGTGCCCGCGAAATAGCTTGAATTTCTTTAAACGGATTCCACCAAGGATCTAAAAAAACAACAAAAGTAGCTTCTTGCAAATTTAACCCGACATTTCCAGCACCAACCGACAGGAAAAACAACATTATTTTAGGATTATTTTTAAATCTCTTTACTTCATTTTCACGTCCAGCATTTGTAGTTTCACCAGTAAAAAAACAATAATCAAACTCTTGCTCATCTGCCCATTTTTTATATAATTTTAAATGTGACACGAACGAGCTAAAAACCAAAACCTTTTGACTTGATTTGACCAAAGTTTGTAAATAATTTGTGACATCATTAAATTTTCCAGATTCAATATTTGAATTTTCATCGACAATTTTTGGATGGTTGCTCCATTGTCGTAACTTCATCAATGAGTTTAAAATATGAATTTGATTGGTGTTTGCATCTATATTAAGTAATTTATTTCGTGCTTTTGACTTTTCTTGTTCATACCATTTATCTTGTTCAAACGACATATCGGATAAAAAAATAGTTTCTGAATAATCTGGCAATTCGGTTAAAACTTGCTTTTTAGTTCTACGTAAAATAAACGGATTGATGATTAGCTTTAATTCCGCAATCTTGTTTTCATCTTTGTTTTTTTCAATTGGAATTTGAAAATAATTTTGAAAAAACTTAAAAGACCCCAAAATATTTGGATTGATAAATTCCATTTGTGCCCACAAATCGGCCAGCGAATTTTCGATCGGTGTGCCGCTTAACGAAATTTTATGTACTGCTTTTATTTTATTAATATTCTTAAAAACCTGTGCGTTTTTGTTTTTAATATGCTGGCTTTCGTCTAAAATTAAATAATTAAAATCAATTTTTTCGAATAATAAAATATCTTTACTTACGATGTTGTAGCTTGTAAAAACAAGGTCGTAATTTTTTAATTTACTAAAAATAGCCCGTCGTTTACTGCCCATATACTGAATCATTTTAAAGTGTGGCGTAAACTTTTTTGCTTCATTATACCAATTAAAAAGCAATGATGATGGCACTACAATAAGAGCTTTTAAAGGTTGATATTTAGGCGTTACTTCGAAAAATAAATCAATGGTGTCCTCATCACAAACATTGTTTTTTGTTAACAAATCTTCCTGTACAGATACGAGAGCCGCAAGTGTTTGAAGTGTTTTACCCAAACCCATATCATCTGCTAAACAAGATCCTAAATTATTTTTATAATGCGATAGCAACCACTGTACACCTTCTTTTTGATACGGTCTTAAATCGGCTTTTACTAAATTTGAAATCTCAAAAGCAGGCAATTTTACATCTGCAATTTGAGTCTTAAAAGCGGTTGTGTTTTCTAGTAAATTATAATTTACTTTAGGTAAAACGAGTTTGTCTTTTTCTATTCGGCTAAAATTTAAAAGCGGTGTAAATTGCGAAATCCATTCGATTGGAATTATAAAATAAGTACCATCGGCAAGTTCAAAAAGACGGCTTTTATTTTTGATATGATTTACAATTTTAGAAAATGAAAACTGATGTTCACCACAAATAATTATCATTTTTAAATCAAACCAATCTTGGCGTTCTTTTTTTTCAGCTTTTAAAAACGCAGTTTCTGTTTGAAGTATTTTTCCGTCAATTTGCAGATTTTGAATATCAAAATTGTACTGCTTAAAAAGTGCTTTATTATGTATTAAAAACTGAATTACCGCCAAAGAATCATCTTTATTAAAATTAAAATTATTTTCATAAGTCTTTTCAAATCCTAAGGAAACCAAACGATTTTCGAACGACAATTCTTCATTATAATTGCGTTTAAAAGTTATAACTTTTATGTTTTCTATATTAGAAATTTCTATCACAGAATGCCTCTTTTTATTTGAATTTGAGGTAAATAAAAACCCATCATAATCAAAAACTAAGGCCAAATCGTATCGGTTTTTAAAAAAATTATTGACTACTACAATACTGCATTTTTTAATAGTGCTTTTCGTTTCTACTTCAAATCCTGTTGCTTCAATGCTTACTTTTTGAACAATATTTTTGATGAATTTATCAAAATATTCTACTAATAGCACATTTGGTATAAACGTAGACTTTGCAGTCAAAAAAGGAGTTATTTTATTAGAATTTAAATACTTAACTTTAAATAATTTTTTGTCAACAACAATCCATGACGGTTCATTTACTATAAGTTGTACCGCATGACTTGACGGATAAAATTGCTTTTGATTATCTAAAAGTTGTAACGAATATTCAATGCCCTTATCGTTTTTATTAAAATATAAAAGTGGTTCGAGTTCTTGTTGTTGAGTTTCGACTTTGTAGTTATAAAATTCTTTTTTGGAGCGTAGGTTAACTGAAAGTGGCAGGTTGTTTTCTTGGCAAGTTGACAAAAATAGATTTAATTTATTTTCAAGAAATGCAGTTACTAATTTAGAAACTATTTTGTTTTTTCTTAAATCGGCTATTGCCTTTATTTTTGTGGTTTTATCAAATTTTTTTAGAATGTTTTCCTTTTTAAATTCGGACGAAATCATAAAAAGATTTTTGTAAAAAGATGGCATTGCATCTAAATTCAATCCGAAATTAAAAGCATTTTCGATTGTAATTTTTTTATCAATATACTGAAAACTTGTGTTTACAGAAATGTAAATAATCGGCACATATGAATTAAAATTTTCATCAAAACTCAAATCAAAACACAGTAAATTTTCAATTTTTGTTTCCACATTTATTTATAACAAACCGGTATTATTTCTCCGTTAGCTAAGCAGTATTTTTCAACTAAATCAGCACTTATTTTTGAAGTATAATCTTCTTCAACCACAGTAAAACCAATGCTTCGTAGTTTTTCAAAATAATCACGCCCGTAAATTCGCACGTGGTCGTACTGCCCAAAAATGGCGGCACGTTCTTTTTGATTTACAATCGAATCATCTGAAAAGGTAATTGCTCTGTTTAAATCTTGTGGAATTTGAAAAATTCCCATTCCACCTGGTTTTAGTACTCGGTAAAGCTCTTGCATTGCTTTTTTATCGTTTGGAATATGCTCTAAAACATGGTTGCACAAAATCACATCGTACGCATTATCAGCAAACGGAAGATTACAAATATCTGCTTTTACATCAGCTAAAGGCGAAAATAAATCAGTTGTTGTATATTCTAGATTTTTTTGATTTTTAAACAGTTTGTAAAATGCCTGTTCGGGTGCAAAGTGCAATACTTTTTTTGGAGCTCTGAAAAAATCAGTTTCGTTTTTAAGATAAAGCCACAATAATCGATGGCGCTCTAGCGACAAAGTGCTGGGAGACAATACAT
>JAYVGC010000075.1:0-66553 GCA_043772535.1 Flavobacterium sp.
ACTGGCAATGCCTATGTAGATCAAGTGCGTGACCTTGTAAAAGACGAAAATGCCGAAGTAATAGTACTAGCAGTAGGTACCGAAGCTGATATTACTGAACTAGAAACTTATGAAGAACGGCAACTTTTCCTGGAAGATTTAGGCTTAACAGAACCAGGAGCATCGGTATTAATTCGTGCTGCATACAAGTTATTGCAATTACAAACCTACTTTACTGCGGGCGTAAAAGAAGTGCGTGCATGGACCATCAATATTGGCGACTCGGCACCGAAAGCGGCTGGCGTAATTCATACCGATTTTGAAAAAGGTTTTATTAGAGCCGAAGTAATAGCCTTTGACGATTATGTGCAATTTGGCACCGAAGCAAAAGTAAAAGAAGCCGGTAAACTTAAAGTTGAAGGCAAAGAATATATTGTTAAAGATGGCGATATCATGCATTTTAGATTTAATGTTTAACACATTTGTAAATTAAAAAACAACAAAAACTTCAAAAGCAATTTTGAAGTTTTATTGGTTAAAACAAAATGCTATAAAATGCTTCTAAATAATTTTTTATTACCCCTAAAATAAATTATTTTTGACCAATGAAAAATTTTAAACAACGCTACAACATCACTTCAAATGGGCAACTATTTGTTATTTTGACCGTTTTTGCAATAACCGGTTCATCGGCGGCACTTGTTGCAAAACCAATTTTAAATTTTTGTGGTATCTATAAAATGCCCACCACAACTGCTGTGTACTACTTGTTGTATAGCGGTATTATTTTTATAATTTACCCTTTGCATTTACTTTTTTTTGGCAGAATTTTTGGCCAGTTTCACTTTTTTTTAAATTTTACAATCAAGCTGTTGCGCACATTTCGGCTCGCAGTATTTGCTAATTTTTTACAAAAATTTACCAAATAACACCTTGAATTTTATATGTTTTTACTTTTATTTTGGTTGCTATTTAAAACATAAGTATAAATCCAAGTAAGCGTAAAAGTAGGAATAAAGTCTGAAAACGGTAAAATCTCTTCAATAAATTCAAAAATACCACCAATTTTTCCTACATTTCCCTTATACATTTGCGACAGTGCAATGGCAGCAATTGGTGCCCATATTACATCCGAAAATTCTCCCAGCAACGGAATGGAAAAGCTAAGCATGCCAATTAAATCAAAAATAATTCCTACTATTAAGTTACGTTGTTTATTATTGGCATTGCTATTTTGGTTGGCATTCATGGGTACTACATTTATATTTTATAAGCAGTAACAAAACTAGTGCCAAACTATTTTTAATGTTTTATTGGGCCTATTTCCAGCTTTTCATTGCAAGTCCTCGCAAAAAGTTGCGTTTTTTTAGGCAAAAAAAAAGCTTCTACGGTCGCTCTTTTTTTGCCTAAAAAACGTTAACTTTTTTGCTGTGGGCTTTTCATTTCAATCTGGGGCAGTCAAAAAAAACGTAGATTTTTACAAAACAATACTTTTGTTGGCACTACGTTTTTGCGTGAGCGATGGCAGTGGAACTCTTTTTTGTTCCGATTTTTTTTATCGGACCAAAAAAAGTGAGAACGTACAGCGCGACAGCAATTTAAAAGGCAATTCATTTTTTTTGAATTGCCTTTTAAATTGGTGGCACGCCCAGATAAAAAAAACGACTAACAACTTTTTTAATAAGTTTTAAAAACCATTTTTATTTTTTTGCAATAATGACTACTTTAGCACCAAATCGATTTTATAAAAAATGCTAGACGAAACCAAATACGACGAAGATAATATTCGCTCACTCGACTGGAAAGAACATATTAGATTGCGACCTGGTATGTACATCGGAAAACTTGGCGATGGCTCATCACCCGACGACGGCATTTATATTTTACTAAAAGAAGTGCTTGACAATTGCATCGACGAATTTGTTATGGGATCTGGCAAAACCATCGAAGTTACTATTAAAGACAAAATGGTTTCGGTGCGTGATTATGGTCGTGGCATTCCGCTTGGTAAAGTAATTGACGTGGTTTCAAAAATGAATACGGGCGGAAAATACGACTCAAAGGCCTTTAAAAAATCGGTAGGTTTAAATGGCGTTGGTACCAAGGCGGTAAACGCGCTTTCTAACTATTTTAGGGTAGAATCGGTGCGCGATAATTTGCAAAAAGGAGCAGAATTTTCGGCCGGAAATTTAACGCTAGACGAAGCCGTTGTTGAATCTACAAAACGCAAAGGCACAAAAGTATCTTTTATTGCCGATGAGCTTATTTTTAAAAACTACCGTTATCGAAACGAGTATGTTATTAAAATGCTCAAAAATTATTGCTATTTAAACACCGGATTATCAATATATTATAACGGCGAAAAATATTTTTCTGACAACGGTTTGCGCGATTTGCTTGATGAAACTATTGCCGAAGATGACAAGGTATATCCGATAATTCATTTAATTGGCACTGATATTGAACTGGCAATAACGCATTCAAAATCGCAGTATTCAGAAGAGTACTATTCGTTTGTAAACGGACAAAACACTACACAAGGCGGAACGCATTTGGGTGCTTTTCGGGAAGCTATTGTAAAAACAATCAAAGAATTTTACAACAAACCCTTTGAAGCTTCTGATATTAGAAAGTCGATTGTATCGGCTATTTCAATAAAAGTTGAAGAACCCGTTTTTGAAAGTCAGACCAAAACAAAATTAGGTTCAACCGAAATTGGACCTAATGCCCCATCTGTTCGAACGTTTGTAAACGATTTTATAAAAACAAAACTCGATAATTTTTTACACAAAAACCCAGAAACGGCTGATTTACTGCTGCGTAAAATTTTGCAGGCCGAACGCGAACGCAAAGAACTGTCGGGCATACGAAAATTAGCAAAAGACCGCGCAAAAAAATCGAATTTACATAATAAAAAACTGCGCGACTGCCGAGTGCATTTGGCCGATATTAAAAATCCGCGGTATTTAGAAAGTACGCTTTTTATAACTGAGGGCGATTCGGCTTCGGGCTCTATTACCAAAAGTCGTGATGTAAACACGCAAGCCGTTTTTAGTTTGCGCGGAAAACCATTGAATTCGTATGGCATGAGCAAAAAAATTGTTTATGAAAACGAAGAGTTTAACTTGCTACAAGCTGCGCTAGACATTGAAGAATCGATGGAAGATTTGCGCTACAATAATATTGTAATTGCAACCGATGCCGATGTAGATGGAATGCACATTCGTTTATTATTGATTACTTTTTTTCTACAATTTTTTCCAGAATTAATAAAAGAAGGGCATTTATACATTTTGCAAACCCCATTGTTTCGAGTTCGAAATAAAAAAGAAACGATTTATTGTTATAGCGAAGACGAACGAAAAATGGCCATCGAAAAGCTAAAACCAAAACCCGAAATAACCCGTTTTAAGGGGTTAGGAGAGATTAGTCCAGATGAATTTAAACATTTTATTGGTGCTGATATTCGCCTTGACCCTGTAATGTTAGACAAAGCGACATCTATCGAAAAATTATTAGAGTTTTATATGGGCAAAAACACACCCGATCGTCAAGTTTTTATCATTAATAATTTGAAAGTAGAATTAGATGTGGTGGAAAATGTTTAAAGTTTAAAAGATAAAAGTTGCTAAAAGATATTCAAAATAAAGTTTTATTTCAACAAGTTGTAGTGCTATTGCAAGATGCTCGGCAACAAGTTTTGCGCACCGTAAATTCAACAATGACCTATACCTATTTTGAAATAGGTAGAATGATTGTGGACGAGGAACAAAACGGTAAAGAACGAGCAGCATATGGAAAGCAAGTTTTAAAAGGACTTTCGGAACAATTGACAAATGAGTTTGGAAAAGGATTTTCGTTAAGAAATTTGGAACAAATCAGAAGGTTTTATTTAATTTATTCAAAATCTGAAACACTGTTGCGGATATTAAACATTCAAAATACGCAGACACTGTCTGCGGAATTGAAATCGCCAAATACGCAGACACTGATTGCGGAATTTAAGAATATAGATTTTCAAACTCTTATATCTTTTTTTAAATTAACTTGGTCACATTATATATTTTTAATGCGAATTGACGATGAAAAAGAAAGAAGTTTCTACGAAATTGAAAGTGAAAAATACAATTGGAGTGTTCGAGAATTAAAGAGACAGTACGATTCGGCATTATACACAAGATTATCATTGAGCAGAGACAAAGAAGGAATTTTAAAATTATCAGAACAAGGTCAGATCATTGAAAAGCCACAAGATATAATTAAAGATCCTTATATTTTAGAATTTTTGGGTTTGCCAGAATTACACCACTATTCAGAGTCAGATTTAGAACAAGAAAGAATTAATAAACTTGACCATTTTCTTTTAGAATTAGGACATGGTTTTGCATTTATTGCCAGGCAAAAAATAATAACTTTTGACGATAAACATTTTAGAATTGATTTGGTTTTTTACAATCGAGTATTAAAATGTTTTGTTTTAATAGACTTAAAAATAGGCGAATTAAAACATCAGGATTTGGGCCAAATGCAAATGTATGTGAATTATTATGATAGAGAAATGCGTTTAGAAGACGAAAACAAAACCATTGGAATTGTACTGTGCCAAAATAAAAGTGAATTAGTAGTAGAATATACTTTACCAGAAAATGATGAACAAATTTTTGCAAGTAAATACAAAACTATTTTACCAAGTAAAGAAGAATTAATAAAATTAATTTCGGAATCAATATAAATGAAAGACGAAGAAGAAAATATCATTCCTGAAAGCGATTCAGAAAGCGATTTTAGTAGCAACGATAACGACCAGTTAGCCGAAAGTTTTGACGATTTGGTTTCAACCGGAGATCATTTTTATGAGCACGATGAAGACCCAGCAGAAACGATTACCAAAGTTACTGGCATGTATAAAGATTGGTTTTTGGACTACGCTTCCTACGTAATCCTTGAGCGTGCCGTACCCGCAATTGAAGATGGCTTTAAACCCGTTCAACGGCGCATCATGCATTCTATGAAAGAGTTAGATGATGGCAGATACAATAAAGTAGCAAACATTGTTGGGCATACCATGCAATATCATCCGCACGGAGATGCTAGTATCGGCGATGCAATGGTGCAAATTGGTCAAAAAGATCTAATTATTGACATGCAAGGCAATTGGGGCAATATTTTAACCGGCGATAATGCTGCGGCTTCGCGATACATTGAGGCACGAATTAGTAAATTTGGTCACGACGTGCTGTATTCTCCAAAAATAACAGAATGGGGCCTATCCTACGACGGTCGTCGTGCCGAACCGGTGAATTTACCTGTGAAATTTCCGTTGTTACTTGCCCAAGGCGCCGAGGGAATTGCAGTTGGATTATCGACTAAAATTTTGCCACATAATTTTAATGAACTTATTGATGCTTCAATAAAAATTTTAAAAGGAAAATCGTTTACGCTGTACCCCGATTTTTTAACTGCAGGTATTGCAGATATTTCTAATTACAACGATGGTTTACGTGGAGGGCGCGTTCGTGTACGTGCCAAAATTACACAACTCGACAAACAAACTTTGGTTATTACACAAATTCCGTTTTCAACAAATACATCTACTTTAATAGATAGTATTTTAAAAGCCAACGAAAAAGGTAAAATTAAAGTCAAAAAAATTGAAGACAATACCGCGGCAGATGTAGAAATTTTAATTCATTTATACCCCGGCGTTTCGCCTGATAAAATGATCGATGCGTTGTACGCATTTACAGCTTGCGAAAGCTCAATTGCACCTTTAGGATGTGTGATCGAAGACAACAAACCCCTGTTTATTGGCGTTTCAGAAATGTTGAGAATTTCGACCAACAGAACCTTAGATTTGTTAAAACGAGAACTCGAAATTCAGTTGAACGAACTTGAAGAGCAATGGCATTTTTTATCGCTAGAACGCATTTTTATCGAAAATAAAATATACCGCGACATCGAAGAAATGACAACCAAAGAAACGGTTATTAAAGCTGTTGACGATGGACTTAAACCCCATATAAAACATCTAAAAAGAGACGTTACCGAGGATGATATATTGCGTTTGCTTGACATTCGAATCATGCGAATTTCAAAATTTGACAGCAATAAAGCACAAGATAAAATAGAAGCTCTAGAAGGCGATATCGAACAAGTAAAGTTTCATTTGGAAAATCTAATTGATTTTGCAATAGCATTTTTTCAAAAACTGCAAAATACCTACGGCAAAGGGCGCGAAAGATTAACCGAATTGCGAAGTTTTGAAAATATTGAAGCCACCAAAGTAGTACTGCGAAATACAAAGTTATACGTAAACTTAGAAGAAGGGTTTTTAGGAACCGGCCTCAAAAAAGACCAATATGTAGCCGATTGCTCTGATATTGATGATGTGATTGTTTTTTTACGGGATGGGAAAATGATGATTACCAAGGTTGACGACAAAAAATTTGTTGGCAAAGACATCATTCATATTGCAATTTTTGATAAAAACGACAAACGAACTATTTATAACATGGTTTACCGCGATGGCAAAAGCGGGTCAACATTTATTAAACGCTTTAATGTATCTGGTGTAACGCGCGATAAATTTTATGATTTAACACAAGAAAAACAAGGTTCACAAGCATTATATTTTTCGGCAAATCCAAATGGTGAAGCCGAAGTAATTACTATTTTATTACGACAAGTAGGCAGTATTAAAAAATTAAAATGGGATGTTGATTTTAGTGATATTGCCATAAAAGGAAGAGCTACCAAAGGAAATACGGTTACTAAGTATCCGATAAAAAAAATAGAACTAAAAGAAAAAGGTATTTCAACCTTACGCCCACGAAAAGTGTGGTTTGACGATACAGTACAACGATTAAATGTAGACGGGCGAGGTGAATTATTAGGTGAATTTAGACCAAATGACCGCCTATTAATAATCAACCAATCTGGTAAATTAAAAACAATTATACCCGAATTAACTACGCATTTTGACCAAGACATGATTGTTTTAGAAAAATGGAATCCTAAAAAACCAATTTCAACCATTTATTATGATGGCGACAAAGAGCGTTATTTTATCAAGCGATTTTTGGTGGAAAACGAAAATAAAGACGAAATTTTCATTACTGAACACGAAAAGTCGCAACTTGAAATTGTATCAACCGACTGGCGACCAATGGCCGAAATTATATTTACAAAAATTAAAGGGATTCAAAAAGAAAACCAAACAATTAATTTAGAAGAATTTATTGCCATAAAAGGCATCAAAGCCTTAGGAAATCAGCTCACAAGTGATAAATTAAAACAAGTAAATTTATTAGAATCACTACCTTATGAAGAGCCAGCAGCTGAAATTATTGAAGAAACAACTGCAATTGACAACGATAATGTGAACGATGACTTTACTAATGAACAAGAAGACGACGGACAGATAACTTTAAGTTTAGAATAGTAATTACGTAACTTTTATAATTTAAAAGCCACCATACTGTTGTGGTGGCTTTTAAATTATAATTTATTAGGAATTACTTTTTTCTAATTAAATTAAAAAAGTCATTACGATTTTCTTTTTCTTTAAAAATTCCACCGTATTGAATAGTTGATGTATAACTATTTTCGTCTTTAATACCACGACAAGAAACACATAAGTGCGCCGCTTCCATTACAACAATTACATTTTCGGTTTCTAGCGACATTTTTAAATCATTAAATATCTGCATAATTAGCCGTTCTTGTACTTGTGGTCGGCGTGAAAAATAATCTACTATTCGGTTTAGTTTAGATAACCCAATAACCCGACCAGAAGAAACATAACCCACGTGTGCTTTACCAATAATCGGTAAAAAATGGTGCTCACAAGTAGAGTTAAAATTTATATTGGCTTCGACTAACATTTTGTCATAATGATAATTGTTTTCGAAAGTCGACATTTTCGGTTTATTTTTAGGATCTAATCCTCTAAATATTTCGTTTACATACATTTTTGCAAAACGGTGCGGTGAACCTTGCAGGCTATCGTCGGTCATATCAAGACCCAGTTCTTCCATAATTTTGAAAAAATAATTTTGGATATTATGTATTTTTTCTTCGTCTGTTTTGTCAAATGCATCGGCTCGTAAAGGCGTGTCTGCAGCTGTCATTTGATGATTTTCTCCAATAAAATCAATTTTTTCTATTTCAGTTTGTGTATTCATAGTAAAATTTAGAAATTCTTTTTTAGTTTTTAAGTTTAGATTTGAATTGTTTTTTTAATTTTTCAACTTTCGGGGTAATCACATAGGTACAATAACCTTGTTGTTTATTTTGATTGTAATAATTTTGATGGTACGCTTCTGCAGTGAAAAAAGTAACTGCTGGGGATACCGCTGTTACAATTTTTGCACCTGCACCAAATGTATTTTCTTTGCTTAACAATGCAATATAATTTTCAGCTTCCGTTTTTTGATTCTCTGAATGATAAAAAACTTCACTTCGGTACTGCGTGCCTACGTCAGCTCCTTGTCTATTTAGCGTTGTAGGGTCGTGCGTGGCAAAAAATACTTCAAGTAATTCATTGAACGAAATTATTTTTGGATCAAAAATAATTTGGGTAGCCTCTGCATGCCCCGTTTTACCATAGCAAACTTCTTTATACGTAGGATTTAAAGTTGATCCGCCTGTGTAACCCGATGTTACCGAAAGAACACCCTTTAAATCTAAAAATAAAGCTTCGGTACACCAAAAACACCCTCCTGCTAGTGTGGCAATTTCTTGACCTGTTTCCATAATTTTAATAGTATGTTGTTTGCTATTTGGGTCGTTCTTTTCTTGCGCCTTTGTTTGGCATCCGATAAAAACAATCGATAAAAAAGAAAAGAATACTTTTTTCATAATAGTATATTGTTTAACAAAAGTAATCAATTATTAAACAAAAAACCTGATTTAACAAAATTTTATTTATTGTTGTGTAAAATTAAAACTGCCATTACTGTAAATATGCCTAAAACTTTGTTTCTTTGTAAAAAGTAAAACAATGATTATAGCTCACAACGTACATAAATACTATGGCGATTTACATGTTTTAAAAGGTGTCAATTTACATATAAAAAAAGGAGAGATTGTATCTATTGTTGGTGCATCAGGCGCAGGCAAAACAACGCTTTTACAAATTTTAGGCACTTTAGATTCACCCTTTATAGCAAAAGAAAAATCGACCAAAACCACAACAACGGCACTTGTTATTAATGCACAAAATGTATTGCTAATGAATGACAAGTTACTATCTAAATTCAGAAATTTGAACTTGGGGTTTATATTTCAATTTCACCAACTACTGCCTGAATTTTCGGCATTGGAAAATGTGTGTATTCCAGCATTTATTGCCAACAGAAATAAAAGTGAAGTTGAACTTGAAGCAAAAAAATTGTTACAGTACTTAGGATTATCCCACAGAATAAATCATAAACCAAACGAATTATCGGGCGGTGAGCAGCAGCGTGTTGCCGTTGCCAGAGCATTAATTAATAAGCCTGCTGTAATTTTTGCCGATGAACCCTCAGGAAATTTAGATACCGCATCCGCTGAAAACTTACATCAATTATTTTTTAAATTACGAGATGAATTAGGACAAACCTTTGTAATCGTTACCCATAATGAAGATTTAGCAAACCAAGCCGATCGTAAACTAATAATGGTGGATGGTCAAATCATTTAGTACACAAATGGCATTATTATTTTTTGTTCTGTTGCATACAATGAAAAAAGTAAAAAATACATTTCGCCCCAAAATCACAAATAATTTAGCAAAAAATGACGCCATCTGAATTAAAAGAATTCTTAGACGAAAAAGTGTCTTTATACAACAATCCAAATTTTATAGAATCAGATCCAATTATGATTCCACACCAATACAATCTAAAAGAAGATATCGAAATAGCAGGCTTTTTAGCAGCCACCATTGCGTGGGGAAATCGTAAAAGTATCATTAACAATGCCAATAAAATGATGCTTTTACTTGGAAATTCACCACACGATTTTGTAATGAACCACCAAGAACACCATCTAGAAAAACTCGAGAACTTTGTGCACCGAACCTTTAACAGCACCGATTTAATTACGTTTGTAAAAGCATTGCAAAATATTTATCAAAAGCACGACGGTTTAGAAGCTGTATTTGCTAAATATGCCATGCCCAACACGATGCAAAAAAGTATTACAGCATTTAAAACTATATTTTTCGAAATAAACCACCCCGCACGCACTCAAAAACACATTTCGGATCCAAATAAAAATTCGGCTGCAAAACGGATCAATATGTTCCTGCGTTGGATGGTTCGCAACGACTATAAAGGCGTTGATTTAGGTATTTGGAAAACAATATCTACAGCAGCACTTTCGTGCCCATTAGATGTGCATTCGGGCAATGTAGCTCGAAAACTAGAATTATTAACAAGAACTCAAAACGATGGGAAAGCTGTTTTTGAGCTAGACCAAAATTTGCGAAAATTAGATAAAAACGATCCTGCAAAATATGATTTTGCCTTATTTGGATTGGGTGTTTTTGAAAATTTTTAAAATAAAAATAATTAAATTGCACTTTGATATCGTATTTTCTTATTGAAATTGTGATTTAATTTGCCTATTTTTGCATAGTAAAAAAAACAAATAATCATGTTAATTATTGGAATTGCAGGCGGAACGGGAAGCGGAAAAACAACCGTAGTACATCAAATAATGAACGAATTACCCGATGCCGAAGTAGGAATAATATCCCAGGACTCCTACTACAAAGCGACTCATAATTTAAGCTATGACGAACGAATTTTAATTAATTTTGATCATCCACGAGCCATTGATTTTGAACTTATTGTAACACATTTAAAAGCGTTAAAAAACGGTGAAACAATCAACCAACCTGTATATTCGTTTGTAAAACATAACCGAACAGACGATACCATTTCAACCCATCCTCGAAAAGTAATGATAGTGGAAGGCATATTAATACTTGCAAATCCTGAACTTCGCGCTCTTTTTGATATTAAAATATACGTGCATGCCGACTCCGACGAGCGACTAATTAGACGCTTAAAACGCGACATTGCCGAGCGAGGTCGCGACATGGAAGAAGTACTTAGCAGATACCAAACCACACTAAAACCGATGCACCAGCAATTTATAGAACCTACAAAACAATTTGCCGACATAATTATCCCAAACGACAAATACAATACTGTTGCAATCGACGTAGTACGAGCAGTAATTAACCAACGCATTACATAAATAAAATGAAAAAAGCTTTTCAAAACCTATTTATAAAATTTCCGTTTCTTTCCAAAATTGGAATTAGATATGTTTTGGCGACGCTGTTTTTTATTGTCTGGATATTATTTCTCGACAACTATTCGTACTTTGACCAGCGGGCATTAAACAACCAAATTAACGCACTCAAAGACAATAAAAATTACTATAATATCGAAATTTTAAAAGATAAACAAAGCATAAAAAATTTAAAAAATCCAAGCCAAATCGAAAAATACGCAAGAGAAGTTTATTTTATGAAACGCGATTCCGAAGACATTTATATCATCGATATCGAAGAAGACAGAATAAAAGATAGTATTTTAGAAGCAGAAAAACAGTAATTACGATGCCACGACGGTCCCGTTTTACGTTCCAATCTTTTCATTTTTTAAAACAAAAAATGAAAAGGATTTACACTGCAACCGGGGCTAAAAAACAACTTAATTTTTCGCAAGAAAAACCCATAAACCGAAAATCGAAATGTCAGAAAAAACACTCTTTAGCGACTTTCAACCCATTTCTACTAAACAATGGAAACAACAAATTCAATTCGACCTAAAAGGTGCCGATTACAATGATACGCTTGTTTGGGAATCGCCCGAGGGCATCAAAGTAAAACCATTTTACAACCTTGATGATATCGTTAACAGCAATTGTGAAGTAATTACAAAAGCATCAGAATTTAAAATTATTCAAAATATATTTGTTCACGACATTTACAAATCTAACAAACGAGCAATCGATACTCTTAATCGTGGTGCAAATAGCATTCAGTTTACCATCGAAAACGACAATGTTTCTTTAGATGAACTAATGAAAGACCTTCCCTTACTTAATGTAATTTATTACTTCAATTTGTCTTTTCTCTCAATCGATTTCGTAACCATAATAAATAATTATGCCATACTAAACGATGCAAATTTCTTTATCCAAAACGATCCAATTCATCATTTTGTAACCAACGGAAATTGGTATGAAAACCAAGAAAAAGATTTTAAAAAATTAAATACGATACACTCAGTTGCGTTACAAGAATCTACAAAAACAAGCTTTTTATCATGTAAAGCAACTGTTTACCAAAATGCTGGAGCTACTATAGCACAACAACTTGCATATACATTAGCACACGTTAATGAGTATTTTAATAACATAACAAATATTAATAAACCAATACTGATAGAAATTGCAGTTGGAACAAATTACTTTTTTGAAATAGCAAAAATTCGTGCGTTACGACAACTATTTACTACACTAGCTACCGAATACAACCATAATTTTGACTGCCATATTACAGCAACACCAACAAAACGTAATAAAACTATTTACGATTACAACACCAACATGTTGCGCACCACCACCGAATGTATGTCGGCTATATTGGGCGGTGCAAATGGCATTACAAATGTAGCTTACGACAATTTGTATCATAAAGACAATGAATTTGGTGATAGAATTGCCCGAAATCAATTGCTAATTTTAAAAGAAGAAAGCTATTTTGATAAAGTTAATAATCCGGCAGACGGCGCCTATTATATTGAGTCTTTAACAAACCAATTAGCCGAAAAAGCACTTCAATTATTTAAAGAAATTGAGTTGAAAGGCGGCTTTATTGCCCAACTTACAGATGGTATGATTCAAAAGAAAATTCACGAAAGTGCACAAAAAGAACAAAATTTGTTCGATTCAGGAAACGAAATTTTATTGGGGACTAACAAATACCCCAACAAAAACGACCGCATGAAAGCTGATTTAGAATTGTATCCTTTTGTAAAACACAATGCACGAAAAACAAGTATCATGCCCATTACTGAAAAACGTTTGTCTGAAAAAATAGAACAAGATCGCCTCGCTCAAGAATCATAAAATGAGAAAAAACATCCAACACATATCGCTACAAAATTCTAACAAGAAAGTTGAAAATTCAGAAAATTCAGAATTTTTAACAGCCGAGCGAATATATTTAAAACAAACATACTCAAAAAATGATGTTGAACATCTTGAGCATCTTAATTTTGCAGCAGGATTTGCACCCAACTTGCGGGGTCCCTACGCTACAATGTTTGTGCGTCGCCCTTGGACTATTCGCCAATATGCGGGTTTTTCAACTGCCGAAGAAAGTAATGCATTTTACAGACGCAACCTCGAAGCAGGACAAAAAGGATTATCAGTAGCATTTGATTTACCTACCCATCGTGGATACGACTCTGATCACGAGCGAGTGGTTGGAGATGTTGGTAAAGCAGGCGTTGCTATTGATACCGTGGAAGATATGAAAGTGCTTTTTAACAAAATTCCGTTAAACGAAATGTCAGTTTCTATGACTATGAACGGTGCAGTTTTACCTATAATGGCGTTTTACATAGTGGCTGCAGAAGAGCAAGGTGTTGAAGCAGCATTACTATCAGGAACCATACAAAACGATATTTTAAAAGAATTTATGGTTCGTAACACCTATATTTATCCGCCCACGCCGTCAATGAAAATTATTGCTGATATTTTTGAATATACCAGTAAGCACATGCCTAAATTCAATTCTATTTCTATTTCAGGCTACCACATGCAAGAAGCTGGAGCCACTGCAGACATCGAATTGGCTTACACTTTGGCAGATGGCTTGGAATATATTAGAACCGGACTATCTACTGGAATGAAAATTGACGAATTTGCCCCTCGCCTATCTTTTTTTTGGGCAATTGGAATGAACCATTTTATGGAAATTGCCAAAATGCGAGCAGGCAGAATGTTATGGGCAAAACTAGTAAAACAATTCAACCCAAAGGACGAAAAATCAATAGCTTTACGAACGCATTGTCAAACAAGTGGTTGGAGCTTAACAGAGCAAGACCCTTTTAATAATGTGGCTCGAACAACAATTGAAGCCATGGCCGCCGCTTTTGGAGGTACACAATCTTTACACACCAATGCACTAGACGAAGCAATTGCACTCCCAACTGATTTTTCAGCTCGAATTGCCAGAAACACACAAATTTACATTCAAGAAGAAACGAAAATAACCAAAACCGTAGACCCTTGGGCGGGTAGCTATTACGTAGAATCGTTAACCAACGAAATTGCCGATAAAGCATGGGAACTAATTCAAGAAGTAGAAGAACTAGGTGGAATGACCAAAGCAATTGAACAAGGAATTCCAAAATTGCGTATTGAAGAAGCGGCAGCCCGAAAACAAGCTCGAATAGACAGTGGACAAGACAGTATTATTGGCGTAAATAAGTTTAAATTAGAACGAGAAGATCCATTACACATATTAGATGTTGATAACCAAATGGTGCGTAAACAACAAATGGAACAATTGGATCGTATAAAAGCGTCTCGAAATAACGATACTGTACTTCAATGTTTACAAAAATTAACCGAAAATGCTAGTTCAGGAAACGAAAATTTACTTGCTTTAGCAATAGAAGCCGCCCGATCACGAGCAACGCTAGGTGAGATTAGTGATGCGCTAGAAAAAGTGTATGGGCGCTATAAAGCACAAATTAAAACATTTAGCGGCGTGTACAGTAAAGAAATTAAAAATGATAAAACCTTTGAAAAAGCAAAACAGTTGGCAAATGAATTTGCAAAAAGCGAAGGACGACGACCCCGAATAATGATTGCCAAAATGGGTCAAGATGGGCATGATCGTGGAGCAAAAGTGGTAGCAACAGGCTATGCAGATGTAGGCTTTGACGTTGATATTGGTCCTCTTTTTCAAACACCAGCCGAAGCTGCGAAACAAGCCGTTGAAAATGACGTACATATTTTAGGGGTGTCGTCTTTGGCAGCAGGACACAAAACACTAGTGCCACAGGTGATTGATGAACTCAAAAAATACGGTCGTCAAGATATTATGGTAATTGTCGGAGGTGTGATTCCAAAACAAGATTATCAATTTTTATTTGATGCAGGGGCTGTTGCCGTTTTTGGTCCTGGAACAAAAATTAGCGAGGCAGCAATCACTATTTTAAATGTTTTACTGCAGTAATTAAATATGTAAAATGAAATTACTAGTAATAATCACCCTATTTTTTTTTAGTGAAACAGTACCTGCACAGCTCAAGATCATATCTTGGAATATCGAAAATTTGGGGAAATCTAAATCAGATAGTACACTTATATTTATAGCAAACACAATCAAAAATGGAGATATTATTGCACTTCAAGAAGTAGTTGCAGGTTATGGAGGAGCCCAAGCTGTTGCAAAATTAGCCGAAAAATTAAATAGAATGGGATTAAAATGGGACTATTCAATTTCTGACCCAACTACAACCTCAGCTTATAAAACCGAGCGCTATGCTTTTTTTTGGAAAACAAATAAAGTAAAAAAAATTGGCGCAGCGTGGTTAGAACAAAAATACAATCTCGAAATTGACCGCGAACCCTATTACTGCACGTTTGAATTTAATAAAAAACAACTTACACTGGTTAATTTTCATGCCAAAACAAAATCGAAACAACCTGAAACGGAAATCAAATATTTTAAATTTTTACCTATCAATTATCATGATAAAAATTTAATTTTTCTAGGAGATTTTAATTGTCCACAAAGCCATACCGTTTTTATTCCTTTACGAAAAATGGGATATGAATCCGCCTTTGAAAATCAAAAAACATCATTAAAAAAAGCATGCATTAACGGTAATTGTTTGGCATCAGAGTTTGATAATATTTGGTACGCTACTGCTAAGCTCAGCATTAAATCAAAAGAAATACTGCACTTTTACAAAAACTTTACAAATATAAACACAGCCCGAAAAATTTCTGATCATGTGCCGATATATATAGAAGTTGAATTGAAATAATAGTAATGTATATTTAAAAACACACAAAAAATACAACTAAAATAGTTCCTAAATTAAACTATATTTACCAACAAATTATACCTAAATAAAATGAAAGAATTACTACATAAATTTGAGAATAAACTACCCGAAATAATTTTTAATTGGAAAGACTCTGAAACTGACGCTGAAGGTTGGACGGTCATCAACTCATTGCGCGGCGGCGCGGCTGGTGGCGGAACACGAATGAGAAAGGGTCTTGATATGAACGAAGTTTTATCGTTAGCAAAAACAATGGAAGTAAAGTTTACTGTATCTGGACCATCAATTGGTGGTGCCAAATCAGGAATAAATTTTGACCCTAGCGATCCTCGAAAAAAAGGTGTTTTACAACGCTGGTATAAAGCAGTTTCACCGTTATTAAAAAGTTATTATGGCACAGGTGGCGACTTAAACGTAGATGAAATTCACGAGGTAATACCAATGACAGAAGAATGTGGCGTTTGGCACCCGCAAGAAGGTGTTTTTAACGGCCATTTTAAACCAAGTGAAGCCGATAAAATAAATCGTATCGGTCAGCTTAGACAGGGTGTAGTAAAAGTAATTGAAAATTTAAAGTTTTCGCCCGATGTATCAAGAAAATATACCATTGCCGATATGATTACTGGCTACGGAGTTGCAGAAGCTGTGCGCCATTTTTATGCTATTTATGGTGGCTCTGTTGTTGGGAAAAAAGCAATAGTGCAAGGATTTGGAAACGTAGGTTCTGCGGCTGCCTTTTATTTAGCAGCAATGGGTGCAAAAGTAATTGGAATTATAGATCGCGACGGTGGACTAATAAATGAAAATGGCTTTGCATTTGAAGATATAAAACAGCTGTTTTTAAGTAAAGACGGAAATAAATTAGTTGCCAAAAATATGATTCCCTTTGAAGAAATAAACGCTACAATTTGGACAATTGGTGCGGAAATTTTTACTCCATGCGCTGCTTCTAGACTAGTAACTAAAAACCAAATTGATAGTTTAATAACCTCTGGGCTTGAAGTGATTTCATGTGGTGCAAACGTTCCTTTCGCAGACACCGAAATATTTTTTGGCCCAATAATGGAAGAAGTGGATAGCAAAATAAGCTTGATTCCAGATTTTATTTCAAACTGTGGCATGGCGCGCGTTTTTGCCTATTTTATGGAGAAAAAAGTACAAATGACGGACGAAGCTATCTTCAATGACACTTCTGAAATTATACGAAAAGCGATAGAAAATGCATACAAAATTAGCGCTAATAAGAAAAACATTAGTGCAACCGCATTTGAAATTGCGCTACAACAATTGGTGTAAAATATGGTACTTAATTATATTTTAATCCAAATTACATAATAAAAAAAATGTATCGTTTTACAGTAATACATTGCACCTGTAAATTTTATTGATAAAAAATTTAGCAAACTTCAAATTTAAAATTATTTCAATTTGTAATTTGGACTAAAAAAAAATTAATTACTAATTGTTATGCAAGCCTTTAAAATCGTTTTATGCTGTTGAAAAAAGGCAATCTTGAAAGTAGAACAAATTATTGCATAGAAAATCGGTAGCGCAAATAGTAGCGAACAAAAAAATAGCAACTTTATGAATCGAATACAGTAAGCCTATTATAATTTTATTTATAAAATTCCGTTTTTAAGCAAAACGATTAAAGTTATGACCAATAAAAGCTTATTAAAAAAACAATACGTAATTTTTTATAAAATACTAAATTACACCACATCAGATAAAAAAAAATCAGTGCTACTGTCATCAATAGTATTTGTAAGTTTACTAATACTACTGTTTTTAATACGATTTTGGCCTCCTTCAAATATAACTGAAATCGTTGCTGCTAGCGGTGGTGAGGGCGTAACCGTTAATTTTGGAGCTTCTATTTTAGGTAATGAAGTACATTTTACAAATAAAGATTTAGAGTTAAAAGTAATTGAAAAGCCAACTAAAGCAAAAACACAGGGTTTTAATGAAATCCTTACCTCCGAAAACTCCGACGTAGCAGCAGTCGTGCTTGCAAAAAAAAAGAAATCTAAACACATAGAAGAAATACCTCTTAAAGACGAAAATAAACCTATCAAAATAAAAAAAGCAATACTAAAAAAAACTGATGATGCCGTTGGAAACATTTTAAAAGGAAATTCAAAAGGAGTTGACGGAAACAGCGCTAAATTGGCAAATCAAGGACGGTCTAATGGCGATATTAATTCTAATGGATATTTGGGTGGTGGTGAAAATGGAGGTGGTGATGGAAAAGGATCTGGCAATGGTTTAGGAATAGGAAACGGCCCTGGGTATTCATTAGGGAACCGGAAAGTACTATCAAAACCAGCACCTAATTATAATTGTAAAGACGAAGGCAAAGTAGTTGTTGAAATTTCTGTAGACCGAAATGGAAGCGTGATTGTAGCAAAAGCAGGAGTTAAAGGCACAACAAATACATCAAATTGCTTGCTAAGTCAGGCTAAAATTGCCGCTTTAAACACAAAATGGGAAGCTAGTGCTGATGCCCCCGATATTCAAACTGGAAAAATAATTTATAATTTTAGTTTAAACTAAAGCAAAACATATAATACTGAAATAGTTTGATCACTACTTTTGCTGTTTTAAATAAGACAACGCAAATTTACCTTCATTAAATAGCAAATCTAAAACAGATAAATTGTTCAAAAAACCTACTTTTTCTTGAAAAACTTGAGGATATACCTCAAATGAAGATTGATCTTTTTTTCCGTTTGCTAAAAGTCTAAAATCATTTTCAATCACTTCGTGTTGGTATTCTACCGATTTAAAATAATTATGGTCTAATCGTAAACTTGCGTAAATAAAATTGATCGTCTCAAAATTTAAATCGAGCAGAAAAACATGCTTTTTAAAAAATATTTGTGCCAAATCGTCTTCAAAATATTCAAAAAAAGGCGAATTGCGGTAAGCAGCTTCTAATGATTTAAAATGCTGTTTTTGCCAATCAAAATCGTTTTCAATTCGAATATCTTTCGTTTTTTGATGCAATTCTTTACCGTGTTTTATAGGTACATTAAGCATTTGCAAACCGTTTGGACTGTAAATGTACATCCGATTTCTATTTGTTTGCTTTTGAAAATTATCATCAATTTCGAAGGTAACTTTTGTTGCATTTGCAATGGCTACAAAATTACTAATTGATGGAAAATAAGTAGGTTGTACTAGAATTTCCATATTTAAATGCTAAAATTCTGTGTTTTTGGCTTTTCTTTTTTTCCAAAAATATTCGCCTATAAAATATAAAGCCAATACTATTAAAAAATATTTAAAATACGATTGTGGTTGGCCTTCGCCGCTTACGGTTGTAAACAGTCTGTCCCAACGAATACTCCAATTTTTGAAACCATCGTTAATACCATCGATACTCATCCATATAAAAACTGGTTTTCCAACAATATGATCTTCAGGCGTGTATCCAAAATAACGAGCGTCTAACGAATTGTGCCTGTTATCGCCCATCATCCAAAAATAATCTTGCTTAAAGGTGTAAGTTGCCTCTTTTTTATCATTTATAAAAACATCGTTTCCCAATACTTTAACTTTATTTGGTCCTTCATATTCGGTAATAATTTTTTTATAAAAAGGCAAACTTTTAGGTGTCAAGGAAACAGTTGCTCCCGCTTTTGGAATATAAATCGGACCATAGTTATCAATACTCCAATTCAAATTTTGATTTTTTGGAAATACCTCGCTCGAAGGTGCATTTATGTATTGTTTTAAAGAAATTACATTTGGATCTTGTTTTAATTCGTTAAATTTTTCTTTTGTTAGATTTATGTTTGTGCAGTTAGTGGCACTTTGTAAGTTTAACTTATCAAATAAATCTTGGGTAAAATTATTTGATAAAGCCACAGTTACCCCGGTAGCATCTCGTTGAATTTCGGTTAAACTTACACTATTATCAACTAAAAATTTTTGAATTACGGTATTGTCAAAAATTTTTGTTTCAATTTTAAAAAGTGTTGCCGTTTCTGTAATTCCAAAATTGTTTAAAAATGACTGATCTAAAGGATTTTTTGTAATTAATGTATAAAAAAACTGAGGTTTTGCACGAAGTGGTAATTCTGATAATTTACCGTTTATAAATATATTTCCGTTTTTTATTTGTAACGAATCACCAGCAATACCAACGCATCGTTTTACATAATTTGTTTTTTTATCAATAGGTTTGTCATAACGAATATTGGTGTTTTTATACATATTAAATAATGTATCTGCTGGCCAATTAAAAACTACAATATCATTATTTTTTATTTTTTGAAGTGCAGGAAATCTAAAATAAGGCAACTGCGGCCACATGGTGTACGACTTAATTTTTAATAACGGTAGCGTGTCATGTACCATTGGCGCTGCTATTGGCGTCATGGGAGTTCTTGCTCCATAATGAAATTTACTCACAAATAAGAAATCACCGACTAGCAACGATTTTTCTAATGAAGGAGTCGGAATTGTAAACGGTTGAATAAAATAGGTATGCACAAAAGTTGCGACAACCACCGCGAACACCAGCGAACTAACCGTATCGCCTACTTTGGTTGTTGCTGTTAAATTACGATTTTTTATATACGATACGTCTTGAGTATAGTTTATATAATAAATGTAAAGGCCTAATGTAGCAATACCTAAAAATGTATCTAAAGTAGTATTTTTTCCAAAGCTACGGAGGGTTTCTATCCATATTACGGGGAAAATCAGTAAATTAATTACTGGTAAAAACAGCAACAAAGTATACCATGTTGGGCGATTGATTATTTTCATTAAAACAATTGCGTTATATATTGGTATTGCTGCCTCCCAGGATTTTCTTCCAGCCTTTTCGTATAATTTCCAAGTGCCTAAATAATGTATGATTTGAATTGTTAAAAAAACCAAAAACCATTGAAAAATTGTCATAATAGTTACCTTTTTAAATTTTTATTGTACTCGCTTATTTTTATTTTAACGCAAGCACGTCTTTCATTGTAAAAATACCTTTTTTATTAATTAACCATTCTGCCGCCACTAATGCTCCTAGAGCAAAGCCTTCTCTATTGTGTGCCGTATGTTTAATTTCAATCGAATCAACATCAGATTCGTAACGCACCACGTGTGTTCCTGGCACATTAGCTTCCCGTTTTGCTTCGATTACAATTGTTGTATCAGAACCATTTTTTTCAGACCAATCGGTATAGTTTGAATTCGCAATAATTTGATTTGCCAACGAAATAGCAGTGCCACTAGGTGCATCTAATTTTTGTGAATGATGAACCTCTTGCATCAAAACATGATACTGTGAAAACCGTTGCATTGTTTTAGCTAAATTTTCATTTAACTGAAAAAATAAATTTACTCCCAAACTAAAGTTAGAACTGTAAATAAAACTACCGTTGTTTTTTTTACAAATTTCTTCGATTTTATCATATTTATCGAGCCAACCTGTTGTTCCTGAAATTACGGGAATGTTATTAAGTAAACATTCTGAAATATTTTCAAAAGCAGCATCTGGAATACTAAAATCAATGGCTACATCCGCATTTAGTATACCTAAAAATGTGTTTTGATTGTCTTTTTTTAAAACAATTTCATGTCCGCGCGAAAGAGCAATTCTTTCGATTACTGCTCCCATTTTCCCGTATCCTAAAAGTGCTATTTTCATTTGTGATAAGTACTATATTGCAAAAAATGTTACTTTTTTAGCTTATTATTAACTAAAAATTATAAATCATGGCAACACCTAAAATTTGTGGTATAGCGCCATCATTTTTATACATTTCGGGTTTTAATGTAAGTTTGTTGTTAACATTAAACTGCATTAAATGGGCATCAACGTTGGCATCAACTATATTTAAAATATAAAAAAGGCCCGTTAATAGTGCTGATAAATCTCTATTGTTTTGATAAAATTTTTGTGCTTGAATTAATCTGCTATCATCAAGATAACGGTAATCGTCATCGGTAAAACCTTCTAGTCGTCGTTTATATACATCTCTAAAGGTGTTGTATTTTTTATTATTCGTAATAAAAAAATAAACGGTTGTTCCTAAAGCTCCATAAACTAGCGGAATTTTCCAATATTTTTTATTATAAGCTTGCCCTAAACCGGGTACAACCGCCGAGTAAAAAGCGGCTTTTGCTGGTGCAAGCGGGTTTATTTTCACGGCAATAGTATCTGCTTTAAAAATTAAATCATCTGTTTTTTGTTGTGCAAAAAAAGTGCTTTTTACAAACAAAAAAATAAATAAGATGTAGTTAAATTTATGCACTAAAGAGTTATTAATTTTAAAATTCGTTTAAACTCTTCTTCAGATTGAAAAGGAATTGCAATAGTACCTTTTCCGTTTGAGGCGACTTTCATCGCCACTTTTGTTCCAAAAAAAGATGTTATTGCCTTTTGTTGATCGTCATTAATTATAAACGACGCAACTGATT
This sequence comes from Flavobacterium sp., assembly GCA_043772535.1. Taxonomy (GTDB): domain Bacteria; phylum Bacteroidota; class Bacteroidia; order Flavobacteriales; family Flavobacteriaceae; genus Flavobacterium. The sequence continues at coordinate 22,497 of JAYVGC010000075.1, forward strand.
TTGATTTTAAATTGCTTGATAATAAGCTTTCTTGATATTTTTTTACCAATACCTCTGTTTCCCGAACAGACAAATTTTGGCTTACAATTTTTTGATATATATCGGTTTGCACCTCTTGATTATCAATATTAATTATGGTGCGACCGTGCCCCATCGATATAAAGCCGTCTCGTATGCCTGTTTGAATAATTGGATCTAGTTTTAATAAACGCAAGTAATTTGTTATTGTAGAACGTTTTTTTCCTACCTTTTCACTCATTTGCTCTTGAGTAAGTTGAATTTCGTCTATTAATCGCTGATAGGACAAAGCAACTTCGATAGGATCTAAATCGTGGCGTTGAATATTTTCAACCAAAGCCATCACTAAGGATTCGTTATCGTTAGCGAGACGAATGTAAGCCGGAATTGATGTTAAACCAATCAATTTTGAGGCGCGCATTCTCCGTTCGCCCGAAATAAGTTGGTATTTGTTAAATTCTAGTTTTCGGACTGTAATGGGCTGTATAACCCCTAATTCTTTGATGGATGACCCTAATTCTCGTAGTGTATCTTCGTTAAAATTTGTGCGAGGTTGAAAAGGGTTTATTTCTACTGAATCGATATCAATTTCGATAATACTACCCACTAATTTATCAGCATTTTTATCGTTAGCTGATATTATATCGTTTTCAGGATCTTTCAACAAGGCTGATAAACCTCGTCCTAACGCCTGTTTTTTTACTGCTTGTGCCATAATTATTGTATGCTATTTTTTTTGATGATTTCTTCGGCCAAATTAATATAATTCACAGCTCCTTTGCTTGTCGCATCAAAATTAATAATACTTTCTCCAAAACTTGGTGCTTCACTCAATTTTACATTTCGTTGAATAATTGTTTCAAAAACCATGTCACTAAAATGTTTTTGTACTTCTTCAACAACCTGATTTGAAAGACGCAAACGAGAATCAAACATAGTTAACAATAAACCTTCAATATCAAGTGCTGGATTGTGTATTTTTTGAACACTTTTTATTGTATTTAATAATTTACCCAACCCTTCAAGTGCAAAGTACTCGCATTGAATAGGTATTACTACTGAATCAGCCGCTGTTAATGCATTTAAAGTCAATAATCCTAAAGAAGGAGCGCAATCTATTAAAATATAATCATATTGGTCTTTAATTGATTCTAACGCTTTTTTAAGCATGTATTCTCTTTCCTCTTTGTCAACAAGTTCAATTTCAATTGCAACTAAGTCAATATGAGCAGGAATAACATCAACATTTGTTGCTGATGATTTTACAATAGCTTCACTAGGCGTATTGCTGTGTTCTAAAATTTGGTAGGTTCCAATTGTAACCGACTCAACATCTATGCCTAAGCCTGAACTTGCATTTGCTTGAGGATCGGCATCTATAAGCAACACTTTTTTTTCTAAAACACCCAAAGAGGCTGCCAAATTTATAGTCGTTGTTGTTTTTCCAACTCCGCCTTTTTGATTGGCAATTGCTATAATCTTACCCATAGTTAACTAAATTTTTGAGGTGTAAAAATACAATTTTATATGGTTTATTAAAATCTTATTTGTTAACAATGTATAAATATTTCAACAAACGCCAATTTATTATAAAAAAATAGAACCCAAATTATGAGTTAGACTTCGTAATTTGGGTTCAAATTTGGATAAATATTAACTAAATAAATTTAATTACTTGTTGCCTTTACTTTTTATCATCGCTTCTAGCTGATCCCACATTTCTTGCGGAATTTGCTCTAACATATTAAATTCGCCAGCGCCTTGAAGCCATTCTCCGCCATCTATTGTAACTACTTCACCATTTATATAACCCGAAAAATCTGATACCAAATACGCTGCTAAATTCGCCAACTCTTGATGGTTACCCACTCGTTTTAAAGGCACTTTTTTGGTCATATCAAATTTTGACGCCAAATCTCCGGGTAATAATCGCTCCCAAGCTCCTTTTGTAGGAAACGGCCCTGGTGCAATTGCATTCATTCGAATTCCATATTTTGCCCATTCTACCGCTAAACTTCTGGTCATTGCTAATACTCCAGCTTTCGCAGTAGCACTTGGTACAACATATCCTGAGCCAGTCCATGCATAAGTTGTTACAATATTTAAAACCACAGCCGATTGTTGTTTTTTGGCAATCCAGTGTTTTCCAAAAGCCAAAGTACAATTTTTAGATCCTTTTAAAACAATATCAATAATAGTATCAAAGGCGTTTGCTGAAAGTCGTTCTGTTGGTGATATAAAATTTCCTGCTGCATTATTTAGCAACACATCTACCTGACCGAAAGTTTCAATTACTGTGGCTAACATTGCTTCAACTTGCTCGTAATGTCGCACATCACATTGCACAGCTAAACATTTTCCTGAAGTTTCTGCTTCAAGTTCTTTAGCTGTATTTTGCAATTTTTCTAAATCGCGAGAAGAAATAGCAACATTGGCACCTAACTCTAAAAAATATTTTGTCATTGCCTTGCCCAAACCGCTGCCGCCGCCAGTTACTACAATTACTTTGCCCTTTAAGGCGTCATCACGAAGCATTTTTGCTGAAAAATCCATATTTTGATTGTTTTTTATTGGTAAATATAATAAAAAATAATAGTATGCGTGCATAGTATTATTAAAATTATTTTTATTCAAGTATATACTACTAACTATTTATTGCCTAACAACTAAAAGAATAACCTTACTAAATTTCTATGGTATAGGTGCTCCGAAAATAGTATTGTACTCTGACATAGTATTTATTTTTGCTATTAAATCATGGTTTTAAAAGTGTATTTTATTCACTTTGTAAAATTAAATTTTGTTGCATTTGATTTTTATCGGTTCTCAAGCCACAATCTAGCATTTACAAAAGCCTCAATCCATGGCGAAACGTCGTCATCTCTATCTTTAGGATAATATGCCCAATTCCAAGCGAAAGTCGAACGCTCAATATGTGGCATCATCACTAAATGGCGGCCTGTTTTATCGCATAACATTGCCGTATTATAGTCAGATCCATTTGGATTTGCAGGATAATTTTCATAACCATATTTGGCAACAATATTATACTCGTGCTCAGGCATTGGTAAATTAAATTTTCCTTCGCCGTGCGAAACCCAAACACCCAATGTGCTTCCTACCAAAGTATGCAGCATTACTGATTTGTTTTCTTGAATTTGAACCGAAGTAAAAATACTTTCATGCTTTTGTGAATCATTATGCTTCATTTTTCCGTGTACTTTATGTTCTGGATTAATGATTTCAAGTTCCATAAAAAGTTGGCAACCATTGCAAATCCCAACCGACAGCGTATCGTCGCGTTTCAAGAAATTATCTAATGCTTCTTTTGCTTTTTTATTATATAAAAATGCACCCGCCCAACCTTTGGCTGACCCTAACACGTCAGAATTTGAAAATCCACCAACGGCTCCAATAAACTGAATGTCGTTTAAATTCTCTCGTCCTGATATTAAATCAGTCATGTGCACATCTTTTACGTCAAAACCTGCCATGTACATTGCGTTTGCCATTTCACGTTCTGAATTACTACCTTTTTCACGAATTATTGCAGCTTTAGGTCGTGATTTGGTTGTATCAATTTGAGGTGTTTTACCATCAAAATGAGCAGGAAAATTGTATAGTAATGGCTGATTTGCAAAATTTTCGTAACGCTCTAACGATTTTCCGTTTTGAGTTTGTTTTTGATCTAATAAAAAAGACGTTTCGTACCACAACGCTCTTATTTTTGGAATATTTATGCTATTATTTTCAAAACACAATTCAGCAAAATATGTTACATACCCAATTTTAAAATATTGTAGGTCTGTAAATGCTGCTTCAAATTTTACATCATTTTTAGGCTGTAAAACAAGTCCGATGTTTTCTGCAAATAAAATTTTTATTAAATCTTTTTCAATAAAATCTGTAAAATTTAGTGTGGCACCAATATTGTTGTCAGCAAAACACAATTCAAGCAATGTAGTTATCAAGCCGCCACTACCTATATCATGTCCGGCAGCAATTTCATCACTTTTAATTAAGTTTTGAATCGTATTAAACGCCTTTTTAAAATAAGCTGCATTTTTTATATCTGGCGTTTCACTGCCAATTTTATTTTGTGTTTGTGCAAAAGAACTTCCACCTAATTTAAAATCGTCTTGCGATAAATTAATGTAGTAAATAGAACCACCGCTGTGTTGAAAAACGGGCTCTACTACTTTTGTTATGTCGCAGCAATTAGCTCCCGCCGATATAATTAACGTTCCTGGCGAAAGTACCTCATCATTTGGATATTTTTGTTTCATTGATAGTGAATCTTTACCCGTTGGGATATTGATTCCTAATTCTATTGCAAAATCAGAACAGGCTTTAACGGCTTTATACAATCGGGCATCTTCGCCTTCATTTTTGCAAGGCCACATCCAATTTGCAGATAATGATACCGATTTTAAATTTTCTTTTAATGGTGCAAAAACGATATTTGACAGTGCTTCGCCAATAGCATTTCTACTGCCTGCTGCTGGATCTATAAGTGCTGCAATTGGTGCATGACCAATTGATGTTGCAACACCCTCTTTACCTTTAAAATCTAAAGCCATCACGCCGACATTATTTAGCGGTAATTGCAATGCACCTGCGCACTGTTGTTTTGCCACTTTTCCGCCAACGCATCTATCTACTTTATTGGTTAACCAATCTTTGCAAGCTACCGCCTCTAGCTGCATTATTTGCTCTATATAATTGTTAATATTATTTTTATCGTACACAATATCGGCATATTTCCTGGTGATTGTTGTATCTACCATTGCCACCTTTGGTGAACTTCCAAACAGGTCTTTTAGGGCAAAATCCATTGGTGTTGCACCCGTTGCTTGCGATTTAAATGTAAACCGGTTATTGTTTGTAACGGAACCAACCTTATGCATTGGTGCGCGTTCTCGATCGGCAATACGTTTAAGAAAGTCAGTATTTTCTTTTCCAATTACCAATCCCATGCGTTCTTGGCTTTCATTTCCTATAATTTCTTTGGCAGATAAAGTTGGGTCACCAACAGGTAATTTATCTAAATTTATCAACCCTCCCGTTTCTTCTACCAATTCTGAAAGGCAATTTAGATGTCCTCCAGCACCATGATCGTGGATAGAAATTATCGGATTGTGATCACACTCAATTAACCCACGAATTGCATTAGCCGCTCGTTTTTGCATTTCTGGATTCGACCGTTGTATGGCATTTAATTCTATTCCGGAACCAAAAGCACCAGTATCGGACGATGAAACTGCTGCTCCGCCCATACCAATGCGGTAATTATCGCCACCTAAAATCACTATTTCATCTCCTAAGGCAGGCTTCTTTTTAATAGCTTGATCCAATTTGCCAAAGCCAATTCCGCCTGCTTGCATAATTACTTTATCATAACCTAATTTGCGCTGTTCTTCAATGTTTTCAAATGTTAAAACCGAACCGCATATTAAAGGTTGACCAAATTTATTACCAAAATCCGACGCACCATTGGACGCTTTTATTAATATATCTAGAGGTGTTTGATACAACCATTTGCGTTCGCTAATTTCGTTTTCCCATGATTTGTAATCTGATGGTCGATTTTGGGATAATCTAGAATAAGAGGTCATATATACTGCCGTTCCTGCTAAAGGTAACGAGCCTTGTCCGCCAGCTAATCGATCTCTGATTTCTCCTCCTGCACCCGTTGCCGCACCATTAAAAGGTTCTACTGTGGTTGGAAAATTATGCGTTTCTGCTTTCAATGAAATTACAGATTCAAAGCTAGATGTTGTATAAAAATCTGGTTTATCGGCAGATTTTGGCGCAAATTGTTCTACAATTGGTCCTTTTATAAAAGCTACATTATCTTTGTATGCAGAAATTATATCGTTTGGGTTTTCCGAAGATGTTTTTTTAATCATCTCAAACAAAGATGCATCTTGAGTAATACCATCAATTACGAAAGTACCATTAAAAATTTTATGACGACAGTGCTCTGAGTTGACTTGCGAAAATCCAAATACTTCAGAATCTGTAAGTTTTCTGTTTATTTTTTTTGAAAGATTTTCTAAATAACACACCTCATCAGCACTAAGTGCCAGACCCTCTTGAATGTTATATGCTGCAATATCATCAATTTTTAAAATGGGTTGCGGTAGTAAATTTATCGTAAAAATATTTTGATTAAGCTCATTATATTTTTGAAAAAGCATTGGGTCAAAATTCAAAAAATCAGTTGAAACTTTATTAAATTCTTCAATTCTAGTAATGTTATCGATACCCATATTCTGGGTAATTTCGACAGCATTTGTGCTCCACGGCGTAATCATTGCAGATCGAGAACCAACAAAAAAATCCGTCAAAGCGGATTTTTCTATTTTGAAAGCGTTATCAAATAACCAGTTTAGTTTTGAAATAGTTGCTGTTGAAAGTGCGTCTTGCGATTGTACGGCAAAAACAGTTGCACTCTCGTTTCCGAAGAAATGAATCATTGTTGTTGTATTTTGTAGTTATGCAAATTTAAGTATTTCTATTCATAAAAGGAATAAAAAAAAGCGGCAATTTTTGCCGCTTTATATTTTTTAATTTACCACCATTTTCATGGTTATTAAATTATCATCTTTAGTAACTTTTATGATATAAAGTGCTGGTTGCAAGTTTACGACAAGTAGTGATTCGTTGGTTTCTTTTTCAAAAACTTTCTGTCCTTGTACCGAATAAATTTCTACTAAAGCTGCTTTTGAATTGTTAAGTTCGATTGTAAATTCTCCGCATGATGGGTTTGGAAATGCAGTAACAACTAATTCACTTGTGCTATTTTTTAGAGTTTGGTTACTTGATCGGTTTCCTATTCCTGAACAGGTGTCTAACGCAAAAATATCCCACTGTCCCGTTTTGTTAAATAGTATTGTTGGTGCAATAACCGATGATTTTCTGCGTAAGGTTTCATCTATAGAAAAATTTGCAGTGCCAAAATTAAATGTTCCAATAATATCAATTAACGTTCCATTTTTAAACAATCCAATTGCATCGTTGCCATTAAAATTCATTTCAGCGGCTGCGGTAGACAAATTTGCAGAAGCTGCGTTGTAACAAGATGAAGCAATTAAACTATTTACGATTATGAATTTACCTTTTATAGCCAAAGTGCCTGATAGGGAAAAACCTATACTCCAAGACCCAGAGCCATTAGTTTGTTTTTTTATTGAATAATTTGCTAATGAAACAGCATTTGCTGTTTTATTTGTTATTTCGAGTACTTTATTATTTGACGTTCCTTCTATATATTCGGTAAAAAATAACTCTGTTGCAGTGGGTACAATTATTGCATTTGTGGTTGTGGTAATTATTGTACTACTATTTGATATATTTCCGGCTGCATCTTTCGCTTTTATAAAAATAGAATAACTTGTTGCGGCTGTTAAGCCTGTAATTGTTGTTGCAAGAGTTGTGGTAGTACTTTTAAAAATATTGTTTACATAAACATCATAGCTTACTACACCAACATTATCTGTGCTTGCTGCCCAACTTACCGCAATAGAAGTTGTTGTTTTTATGCCAACGGTAAGTAACGTTGGCGTTGATGGTGGCGTAGTATCTGGTGTTGGTTGCGATCCGCCACCCCAAATGCTTGTTACAAAACCTGGATTGTCTATAAAAGGGTTTCTGTTACCTTGCCTTGCATAAATAGCGTTATTACGAGCAATTTCTCGGGCACTTACCGGATCGTTGTTATGCCAATTTAGTAACATGGTTAAAAATGAGGTAGTAAATACCTGATTACTTGTTGCATTAAACATTGCATAGGTGTATGTTGCAACAGTATTTTCGTAGCGAGTTGCAAAATAAAAATACATTCTAGCTATATCGCCTTTAAACTCGTTTATGGGTTCAAATACAGTACCGGTGTAGCCTGCTACGGCGCTTGTTCCAAGTTTGCTACCATTTAGTGATGTAAACGAGGCGATTGCAACATTTCCGTGCGGATAATTAGATCGAACACCGTTTACTTTACCGTCTGTTGGTGGAATAAAATGTGCATCAGAAACCATTGGTGCTGCTGCGTTAAAAACCGATTGTGGAATCATGTGCTCTCGGTTGTAACAACCACCTTCAACGCTATAGGTACCGCATTGACTTGTTCCAAAAATATAAGTATAAGGGTCGACGGCGGCGGGCTTTTCGGAGTATACATCGATAATTGAATTGTCATTTTCGTATTCTTTGTCTCGATCGGATGTTGCGTAAGTGGTCCATAAGCCGTTATAGCCTTGATCTGTATGGTCTTTGATTTTATTGTATAATTGGGTTTTTAGCGCAAATCCCGTTCCAGTTGCGGAGCTGTAATAACCTGCGGGTATTTGTGCAGATATAAAATTGATGAGCAAAATAATTGCGAATGTTGTAATTTTTTTCATTGATATGTTGTTTGTATTGTAGTTTTGGCAAAAATAATACAAGTTTTGTAGATCAATGATAAAATAATAAAAAGTTTTAAACACGTTATTAAACTATTTATGCCAGCGTGAGGGATAGCAGTGCAAACCCCGCAATGCCGTTGTAACGCTAGTGGAAACGGCATGAGGAGTTGAAACGTATAGCCCGACAGCACCAAATAAACGGCTTATTAATAACAATACTTGCCGTTTATTTGGTGGTGGCACGCGCAAAAAAAACAAAAAAACTGATTTATGGAACATATTGGTAGGCTCCTAAAGCGCTAATTATGGTTCTGGTTTTACCTATAATATCGGTGTTAACAAGACTTGGTGCGGCGGGCATTAGGACGCTATTCCATTGTTGAGTTAACCAAAATTTATTTTTAGATGGGTTTACAAATTTAGGATTAAAGCTGGTGCTGTTTTGTGCTATAAATACATTTTGATAGCGTGTTGGTGTGGTGTCAAATTGATAGTCGGGGTTGGTTGCTAAAGAGGTTCCTGTGGCATTGAATTTGAGTAAACAATTAATGAATTTTGGATTGAAAATCGCATTATCTTTTTTTGCCAAACCCATTTCGACTTGATTGCTACCATATATGATGCAATTTGTAAAGTTGGCTTGACTTAAATTTTTTACAAAAACAGTTGTGGCGGTTTCTAAAAAATTCGATAAAAAAACAGCCAATTGCTTAGAGCTGTTCCAATTATTGTTAAAAGTACAATGTACAAAGTTATAACTACCGCCATAGGTTGCGGCTAAACTTGCCTCACCACAATTATTTATAACCGTATTTGCTGCATCAATTTGTGCACCACGTCCTAAAATACCTAGGTTGGTACAATTATATATTTGTGAATTATTGAGGGTTAGTTTTGGTATATAACCGTCAGAAATTAGGCGTTGATCTATTAAAATGCCTATTGTTGCATTTTTTATTGTGAGGTGATTGATGTTGTTATTTGCCGATTCAGAATAATTTACAATTGCTCCCCACTGCCCTGGCACATCGCTGAACATTGGCTCTAATCGGTCGCCTTCAAAAACAACTTCATTTACAAGGCTTTGTGGCGAAGCAGCGGGTGGATCGGTGCCATTGATTTGAATGCTGGCAGTACGCGGAATTATAAGACCCGAATTGGCATGAAAAAAAACGCGAGCGCCTTTATCAATGACTAAAATTTCGTTATTTGGTACAAACGCATAACCGTATACAACATAAGGCTTTTGATTGGTTAAATGTAACTCGTTACCATTTATAGGATCGGTACGACTTAAATTGCTACCTATATATTGGATGGGTATATTTGCTGGGTTAAGTCCTAAATTAATGGCTTCGTACAAGTAATTGCCTGCTGTACCAGTTCGCTGTGGAAAAATAAAATACGCGTCTTGTACCAAAGTAACCAAATCAACCGTTTGAGGTGCAGCTACTACATTGTGAAATTCTATTTTATCGGTATATAAAAAGTCGGTTGGATTGGCAGAAGCAATATCAACAGTTGTTTCTATAAAAATATAAAGACTGTCATTGGCCAATAATGGCACATTTTGAAACGATTTACCGTCGCCAGACATTCCGTCAACCATTAATCTGAATTTTGATGCGGCGCCTTTTTGTAAGTTTATTGATGGAATTGAAATATCAGTATCGCTGCGGTTGTATACTTTTAATCGGTATGTGCTTGAACCTATGTTTGTAAAAACGGTATCTAAATAAACAGTTTGTTTAGAAAACTGCAAATTACCTTGGCTAGGCTCGAATGAAAAATCGGTGCGACAAGAAGTTAATAGAGTAAACATTGAAAGAATGATAAAAACCGAAAATTTGTACATAAACTACAATTTAAAAGAGTAAAGATAAAAATTTAAACGATTATTTTGAAATTTTATTTTATTCGTATCATTTGCGACGTATACTAGTACAAAAATGAATTAAATTTGCAAACGATTTTTAAAACAAAACCATGCAATTCGATAAAGAAAAGATACTACAATTATGCAATGATTGGAGCAAAAATACGTTAATGGAAACCTTGTCAATTACCTATACTGATGCCGGCGAGGGCTTTTTGGTTGCGACAATGCCTGTAAATTCGCGAGTGCACCAGCCCATGGGGTTGCTACACGGCGGTGCAACAGTTGCTTTGGCAGAAAGTGTTGGCAGTGCTGCATCATTAATGTTTATAAATCCTGAAAGGCAAGAAGTTAGAGGCATAGAAATTTCGGCAAATCATTTAAAAAGTAAACGGGAAGGCATTGTTACTGCAACCGCAAAAATGATTCATAAAGGGGCAAGTATCCATCTTTGGGAGATTAGAATTGCTGATGAAAACGACAATTTAATATCGTTATGCAAATTAACAAATATGGTTTTACCGAGAAAAATACGATGAGCGAAATTTTTAAAAAAATAACGACCCAATTTAAAAACAAATTACCATTTGTAGTTTATTGCAAACCCAATTCTGAAAAAACAATCGCTTTTTTTCAAAAAAATAATACCCTTTTTGAAATTGAAAACGATGACGTTTCAGGTTTTGCATTTGTATCATTTAATAACTTACAGCGTTATATCATTCCTGAAAATGAATGCACTATTTATTTTGAAAAAAGATTGAGAAATGATTATTATCTAAATCCAAAACAAGCTGCTTCGTCTAAAATAGATACACAAGCTAAATTTGATTTTGAAAAATTAGTCGACAAAGCGCTTAAATCAATTGCAAAGAACGAATTTGAAAAAGTAGTTTTGTCGCGACAAATGAATGTGACTCTGGAAAATTTCGACTTAGAATCTATATTCAACAAACTCGTTTTTCATTATAAATCAGCTTTCAATTATATTTTTTATCATCCTAAAATCGGATTATGGATTGGCGCCACACCCGAACAATTAGTATGCATTGAAGGCTTAACAGTAAAAACGGTTTCGCTAGCAGGAACGCAATTATTTAATGAAAATACGACGACAAATTGGGAACAAAAAGAAATAAAAGAACAGCAAATAGTGAGCGCTTATGTAGCTAAAATTTTAAAAAAAATATCTGATTCGATAACTATTTCGGAACCTTATACAGTTAGAGCAGGTAATTTGGTGCATTTAAAAACCGATTTGGACGCCCTAATGCCCGCTGGTTTTAAAGTTGCTACTCTTGTTACTTTGTTACACCCAACACCGGCAGTTTGCGGCTTTCCGAAGCTTGAAGCAATGCAATTTATAACAAACGAGGAAAAATACAAAAGAGAATTTTATACTGGTTATGTTGGAGAATGGCAGAAAAATTTTGACACCCATAACAAAAACAGTTCTAATTTATTTGTAAATTTGCGTTGTATGAAAATTGAAAATAACCAAGCACAACTATTTGTAGGATGCGGAATTACCAAGGACAGTAAGGCAGAAAAAGAATTTTTTGAAACCGAAAATAAATTGCAAACTATGTTGAGTGTTTTATAAACTGATGCAAAGCACACAGCATAAAAACAACTAAAATATATAAAAATGAAATTAGATATACTTGCTTTTGGTGCACATCCAGACGATGTAGAATTAGGATGTGGTGGTACAATTGCCAAAGAAGTTTTTTTTGGAAAAAAAGTAGGGATTATAGATTTAACTCGAGGTGAATTAGGGTCGCGCGGATCAGTTGAGATTCGTAATTTAGAAGCTACAACAGCAAGTAAAATTTTAGGAATTTCAATAAGAGAAAATTTGGATATGCGTGATGGCTTTTTTATAAATGACGAAAAACACCAACTTCAAGTAATTGAAATGATTCGCAAATACCGCCCAGAAATTGTTATTTGTAACGCTATTGACGACCGACATATTGATCATGGCAAAGGAAGTAAATTAGTTGCTGACGCCTGCTTTTTGTCGGGATTAGTAAAAATTAAAACCACCTATCAAGGTGAAATACAATTGCCATGGCGACCAAAAGTAGTGTATCATTATATACAATGGAAAAATATTGAACCTGATTTTGTGGTAGATATTACCGGGTTTAATGACGCACGGCTTGCAGCAGTGATGGCGTACAGTTCACAATTTTATGACCCCAACTCTACTGAGCCCGAAACACCAATTGCTACAAAAAATTTCTTAGAGAGCCTAAATTATAGAGTGCAGGACTTTGGCCGCCTTATTGGAACCGATTATGCAGAAGGTTTTACAGCAGAAAGGTATTTGGCAGTCAATAGTTTAAATGATTTGAAATAAATTTTTAGTTTTTTGTTCATTTATTTTTGCAAAAATAAACTTTAGTAGTATATTTGCACACGAACAAATGGTGATTGTAGCTCAGCTGGTTAGAGCATCGGTTTGTGGTACCGAGGGTCGCCGGTTCGAACCCGGTCATTCACCCATAAAAGTCTTGATGAAAATCAAGACTTTTTTTATTATATTTGATAAAGTACATATAGTAAAATCTTAAATACACCTAAATACCTTTTACAAATGAAAAAATGGACTGTTATTATAATTTTATTCACTTTTTTTTCTTTTTCGCAAACAATAGATAAGGCTATTAAATATAAAGTAGCAATGATTCAAAAATGCGTAAAACAGGGCATTGATGGTGAAACTTTTTTTTGGCAAAGTAAAGGTAAAATCACGTTTTCGATTGTTAATTATACCAACGAGCAAAACCAAATTTTTAGAGATTTATTTATTAAACAGTATAAAGAAATTGCTCCTATTTATGATTTGATGAATAAAACAGAACAAGAAAGTGACACCACTTTATTTATTAAAATTTTGATTCAACAAGAAGAAGAGTACCGAAATTTATTAAGGACAGACCAATTAAAATTATATTTAGATAAAATGACCGTACTTGAACGAACCAATCCAGTAGAATTTGATTCGTACACGGCATTATTTTTTTCTGAAAAATTATTAAAAAATTTTAAACAAGCTTTCTCTATAAAATGAAAGTGTAAAATGCCGTAATAACAATAAAAAGCAGGTAACGTAAACTAAGTAATAAAACAATAATCAGTAGTACAAATTATAACATTGCAACGAACCGTTTCATGATTTCAATTGACAAGTTTACTTTTAGATTGACAATTATGTTCTAAAAACAGCTTTAACTAATTAACTATAAATTATTATTATTTTGCAATGCCACACAATATGTTAGTCGTGTAACTTTTGAAAATGTTGAATTAATAAATTATTGCTGATATGTAAAAAAATCTTAATTTGCAACTTCACTAATAAATTTAATACGCATAAATCGCAATTCGTTAAGATCATATTCGCCCTCAAATTCTTTCAAGGCAGTCTCAATGCTATCGGTTTCCGATTCCATAAAGTAGTCGTGAATTTCTTCTTGTTGGTCGTCGTCCAAAAGTTCATCTATCCAATATTTGATATTTAATTTAGTGCCCGAATACACAATTTGCTCCATTTCTTTAATTAACGCATCAATATTCATTCCTTTTCCAGAAGCAATATCGTCAAGAGACAATTTACGGTCTATATTTTGAATAATGTACAACTTATTTAGAGAGTTGGCGCCTGTTGATTTGACAACTAAGTCATCGGGTCTAATAATTTCGTTATCTACTACATACCTGTTTATGAGGTCGATAAATTCTTTTCCGTATTTTTTTGCTTTACCCTCGCCTACTCCGTGCACATTGCTTAACTCCTCTAATGTTATTGGATATTTAAGAGCCATATCTTCTAGTGATGGTTCCTGAAAAACGACAAATGGAGGTACGCCAAATTTTTTGCTTACTTTTTTTCTAAGTTCTTGGAGCATTTTCATCAATGCTTCATCAGCAATTGCATTTCCTTTTGATGCTGTAACTATTGCTTCGTCTTCACTTTCATTGTATTCGTGGTCTTCAGACATCATAAACGAAATTGGATTTATAATATAATCCAATCCCTTTGCTGAAATTTTCACAATTCCGTAGGTTTCGATATCTTTATGAAGATAGCCTGCCACTAAAACTTGGCGTAAAAGTGCCATCCAATACCTTTCATCAAAATTGGCACCACAACCAAAAAACGATTGAGAATCAGTTCGATGGGCTTTTATTACGGCGTTTACGCGACCAATAAGTGTAAATACGACCTCTTTAGATTTGTATAATTGTTTGGTATCGCGCACTACTTGCAATAATTTAACAACGTTGTCTTGTGCTTCGGTTTTTGATTTTGGGTTGCGAACATTGTCATCCATGTCGGCACCATCGCCATTTTCGCCATCAAATTCTTCTCCAAAATAATGCAATAAAAATTTTCGTCTTGATATTGATGTTTCTGCGTATGCAACCACTTCTTGTAATAATGCGAACCCTATTTCTTGTTCTGCCACAGGTTTTCCTGACATGAATTTTTCTAATTTTTCTACATCTTTATACGAATAATAGGCTAGACAATGTCCTTCTCCACCGTCACGCCCCGCCCGTCCCGTTTCTTGATAATAACTTTCTAACGATTTAGGTATATCATGATGAATTACAAAACGTACATCTGGTTTATCAATTCCCATACCAAACGCAATGGTCGCCACCACAACATCAACGTCTTCCATCAAAAACATATCTTGATGCTTGGCGCGAGTTTTTGCATCTAAACCTGCGTGGTAAGGCACGGCCGAAATTCCGTTTACTTGCAAAACTTCGGCAATAGCTTCAACTTTTTTACGACTTAAACAATATATAATTCCTGATTTGCCTTTATGTTGCTTTATAAACCTTATTATATCTGACTCGATATTTTTTGTTTTTGTTCGAACCTCATAATACAAATTTGGTCTATTAAAAGATGCTTTAAAAGTATCGGCATCAGCCATATCAAGATTTTTCAAAATATCTTCTTGCACTTTTGGTGTTGCGGTAGCGGTTAAACTAATTACCGGAATATCGCCTAACATTTTGATAATATTTTTTAAATTGCGATATTCAGGTCTAAAATCATGTCCCCATTCTGAAATACAATGCGCTTCATCAATTGCTACAAATGATATTGGAACGGTTCGTAAAAACTCTATATATTCGTCTTTGGTTAACGATTCGGGCGCCACATAAAGTAATTTTGTAATTCCGCTCGAAATATCTTTTTTAACTTGAGCAATTTCGGTTTTATTTAATGACGAATTTAAAACATTTGCAATACCATATTCTGACGATAAACTGCGAATAGCATCTACCTGATTTTTCATTAAAGCAATTAAGGGCGAAACTACTATTGCTGTGCCGGGCTGAATTAATGCAGGTAACTGATAGCATAGCGATTTACCGCCACCAGTTGGCATAATTACAAAACTATTTCTTTTGGCAAGAATACTTTTAATCACAGGTTCTTGCAAACCTTTAAATTGATTAAAACCAAAATATTTTTTTAATTCCTTATGGATGTCAATTTCGTTTAAATTCATTCTTTTTTGATAGTATAATTTCCTAAATTTGCATATTATAAAGATATTACTTTTTTTTAAATAACAACCAATTAACAATTCAATTTTGACTTCAAACGAAAAAATTATTGCTTCTGCTCAAAAAACGATACTTTCTGAGAGTAATTCAATAGCAAAACTAACTGATTTTGTTGACGTTACGTTTGCAAATGCGGTTTCTGAAATTTTTAAATCAAAAGGAAGGCTCATCGTTACCGGCATTGGAAAAAGTGCCATCATTGCTCAAAAACTTGTTGCTAGCTTCAATTCGACTGGCACTCCATCACTTTTTTTACATGCATCGGAAGCAATTCATGGTGATTTAGGAATGATTCAAGCGCACGATGTAATAATTTGTATCTCTAAAAGCGGTAATAGTCCCGAAATCAAAGTTCTAGTTCCGTTATTAAAAAGATTTGATAATAAGCTAATTGCAATAACAGGAACTCCTAATTCATTTTTAGGTAAAGAAGCGCATTATACTTTAAATACTTTTGTAGAATCAGAATCGTGTCCAAATAATTTAGCGCCCACTAATAGTACAACTGCACAATTAGTTATGGGCGACGCCATTGTGGTGTGCTTAATGGAACTTAAAAATTTTACAAGTGCCGATTTTGCAAAATACCATCCTGGCGGCGCTTTAGGAAAAAGTCTATTACTTCGTGTTGGCGATATGCTAGACAGTACGCACAAACCAATGGTAACAGCCAATTCGAGCATCAAGCAAGTAATAGTCGAAATTTCAGAAAAAAGATTAGGAGTCACAGCCGTTATTCAAGACAATACTATTATCGGAATTATAACCGACGGCGATATTAGAAGAATGTTAAACAAAACAGAAACCATAAAAGGTATTATTGCAAAAGACATAATGACGATTAATGCAAAAACAATTAAATCAGCCGATTTGGTGCGTGATGCTATGAATATTATGGAAGATTTTTCGATTACACAATTAGTTGTTTCTGATGACGGCATATATAAAGGTATCTTACATTTACACGATATTTTAAAAGAAGGAATTGTATAATGGCTAAAAAAAGTATGACTGAAATGTCGTTTATGGATCATCTTGAGGAGGTAAGATGGCTATTAATTAGAAGCACAATCGCAATTGTTGTTATCGCATCGGCATGCTATTTTATTGATGATTTTATTTTTGATACTATAATATTTGGACCAAAAAGTCCTGATTTTGTGACCTATAAGTTTTTTTGTCAACTCACGCAATTTTTTGGTATCGACGATAAATATGCCTGCGCCACTGAATTTAATTTTACAATTTTAAATACCGAGGTTGGAGGCCAATTTTCTATATATTTATGGACATTAATTTCAACCGGATTTGTACTTGGATTCCCTTATATATTATACGAAGTGTGGCGCTTTATAAGCCCCGCGCTTTATGAAAAAGAAAAAAAAAATGCAAAAGCCTTTATTTTTGTATCCTCAATCTTGTTTTTTATCGGAGTGTTATTTGGCTATTTTGTAGTAGTACCGCTATCAATAAACTTTTTCGGAACATTTAATGTTACCAATACTATCGAAAATAAGTTTAGCATTGACTCGTATATCAGTATGATCAAAACCTCGGTAATTGCGAGCGGATTGGTATTTGAATTGCCAATAATTATTTATTTTTTAGCAAAATTAGGATTGGTAGATGCAGCATTTTTAAGAAAATATCGAAAATTTGCCATAGTACTTATTTTAATTGTTGCTGCCATAGTAACCCCACCCGATATCCCAAGTCAAGTTGTGGTATCTATTCCAATTTTACTTTTATATGAAGTAAGTATTTGGATTGCAGTAGCCGTTTATAAAAAACAACAAACAAACATAACACCCTCAAAAAATGTCTGAATTAGTAAAAGAATTTAATGATTATCGTTCAAAAATGAACGAAAAATTAATGGCTGATAATAATAAAATTGTCAAGCGCATATTTAATCTAGATACCAACGCATACGCCGCAGGTGCATTAGATGTAAAAACCAAAGAATTACTAGGTTTAGTTGCATCGACCGTTTTGCGATGCGATGATTGTATAAAATATCATTTAGAAACTGCTCATAAAGAAGGTGTTACAAAAGAAGAAATGATGGAAACGATGGGAATTGCTACCCTTATTGGAGGTACAATTGTAGTCCCTCATTTACGACGAGCCTACGAGTTTTGGGAGGCTCTTGATAGCGATGATGCCCAAAATTAAGCCTTTTTTTAGTTTTGAGTATTCCGTTGGTTCCACGAACTGATGTATTTTTTAAATTTTAAAACTAAAAATTCAGTTAAAACGTAAAATACAATAAACGGATTTCGTTTATTTGTAAAAAATTAAATTTAAAAGTACCCCGTAAATTAGAACCGTAAAAAAATGAAGTTAAGAGCCGAAAATTTAATAAAAACCTATAAAGGACGGAGCGTGGTTAAAGGGATTTCTGTAGAAGTAAACCAAGGAGAAATTGTAGGATTACTGGGTCCAAACGGTGCCGGTAAAACCACCTCTTTTTATATGATTGTAGGATTAGTAAAACCAAATTCAGGTAATATTTATCTCGATGATATGAATATTACCGAATTTCCGATGTATAAACGAGCTCAAAATGGAATTGGCTATTTAGCACAAGAAGCATCCGTATTTAGAAAATTAAGCATCGAAGACAATATTTTAAGCGTATTGCAACTTACAAAACACACCAAAGAAGAGCAAATTGCAAAAATGGAAAGCCTTATTGCTGAATTCGGATTAGAACACATTCGAACCAACAGAGGCGATTTACTTTCGGGTGGTGAACGACGTCGAACCGAAATAGCCCGCTGCCTGGCAACAGACCCAAAGTTTATTTTACTAGACGAACCATTTGCAGGCGTTGACCCCGTTGCCGTTGAAGATATTCAACGCATTGTTGCGCAACTAAAAAACAAAAATATTGGCATTTTAATTACCGATCATAACGTTCAAGAAACTCTAGCAATTACCGATAAAACCTACTTAATGTTTGAAGGTGGCATTTTAAAAGCAGGAATTCCCGAAGAACTGGTGGAAGATGAAATGGTTCGCAGGGTGTATCTAGGTCAAAATTTTGAATTACGTAAAAAAAAGCTTGAGTTTTAAACAAAAAATGTATTTATATGCTAAAGATAACAATCAAAAACACAGCTTTTACTGCATAAAACAGTAAAACAGTACGTTACTGAGAAATTCTTAAATAATCCAACATTTTTAAAGAACCATTATAAATATTGACATCTACATTAGCATCAATACCTGTAATTTGACCTTTCTCGGTAAACTGCCAAAACAACCAATCATCTTTTAGATTTTCAACAAAAAAATTATAGTTGGCAACCCAAAAGGTATATTCGCTAAATTCTTCTTTTAAAAAATCATTGTAATACCGCTCACTTGTATATATTATCGGTTTTATTTTATAATGTGCGTCAACTAACTCCAACCAGCGCTTTAAGCCAATTTTTAAGCTGTCAACGGACTGTTCCTTGGGTAGTTTTTCGATATCTAAAACAGGTGGAAAATCGCCATTTTGTAATTGCACTGTTTTTATAAATAATTTAGCTTGCGTTATCGAATTTTCGTTGGGACGATAGTAATGATAAGCACCACAAATAAACTGTCGCTTTTTTGCCTCCTTCCAATTTTCTTTAAATCGTTCATCCACTTTATCGTTTCCGATTGATGCGCGAATAAAAACAAATGTTATCGGAAATTTATTTTCTAACAAATTTACTTTGCTCCAATTGATTTTTCCTTGATAGTGCGAAACATCAATACCTACTACTTTATTCGAATATTTATCTAAAATTTGATAAATTCGAGCTTGTGCTATTTTATCTTCTTTCGATTTAAGATGCGTTTTAAAACTAAAATAGTACAAAAGCGCTTCACGATAATGGTAAGTTGCTAGCAAAAATCCAAAAAATAAAACCAAAAAAAACAAAAGTTTTCTCCATAACAAAGTTGGTTTTTTCTTTCTTTTTAGTAAAACAGGACGCTTTTGCATTTCTATTTTTTACTAAAAAACAAATTGTTGAAAACCGACAAAACAACATATTGCACAATTGTAATGGCAACACCTAAATAGTTAAAAAAAGCAATTAATACAATCGAAATAAAAACAAACAAGAGTTGCAATTTGTATTTTGTTACGCTAAAATTTTTTATTTTTAATGAAAATAAAGGGATGTTAGCATTCATCACAAAGGCACTTAAAAAACAAAGACTGATTAAAATGTAACAAAAAACAGTGCTATTTGTAAATTCGACATATATTTGTTCCCAATGAATTAGAGGTAAACTTAAAAAAAAAAGGGTATTGGCCGGAGTTGGCAGACCTATAAAAGTATCTGATTGCCGGGTATCAATATTAAAATTCGCCAATCGATAGCAAGCTCCTAGCGTAATTACAAATCCTAGATAGGGCAAATAGCTGTTTAATCCTAACATATAATCGTTGGCTAAAAGTTTATACATCAAAAAACCCGGTACAACACCGCTTGTTACCATATCTGCTAATGAATCTAGTTGCACACCTAAGGGTCCTGCAACATTGAATTTTCTGGCAAAAAAACCATCAAAAAAATCAAAAAAAATGCCGAGTGCAACGAAAAAAAATGCATATTCACAGTTTAAATCGGCCACAAATACAAGAGCAATACAACCACAAAACAAGTTTAACAAGGTTAAAAAATTAGGTATGTACTTTTTAAATTCCATCTTTTTACTTTTAATTTTTGATGTTACAAAGGTAATACAATAAGTTTATAGTAACCAACGTTTCTAATTACAGAATTTTGTTTGATATTTGTAAAAAATTTCGCCTTGAAAAGAATATATATTATTGTTGCGCTCACTTGTTCAATTTCAAATTTTGCACAAACTTTGCGCAAATATTCTAATGAATTCATGAATATTGGCGTAGATGCAGCGTCATTGGCAATGTCGAACGCAGTAGTTGCAAGCACCAATGATGTTAATTCAGGATATTGGAACCCAGCAGGCATTTTAAATTTAGAAGATGGACAATTAGCATTAATGCATGCAAGTTATTTTGCAAATATAGCACAATATGATTATGTGGCTTACGCAAAACCTATTGATGATCGGAGTGCGTGGGGCATTTCGATGATTCGTTTTGGAGTTGATGATATTTTGAATACAACACAACTTATCGATAACAATGGGGTTATTGATTATAACCGTATTAGTAAGTTTTCAACTGCAGACTATGGATTTACTTTCTCATACGCCCGAAAATTACCCGTTCAGGGGTTTCAATACGGCATAAATTCAAAAATAATTCGACGCATTATTGGTAAATTTGCAAGTTCTTGGGGCGTTGGTTTTGATTTAGGATTACAGTTTGAAAAAAATGATTGGTATTTTGGACTGATGGTTCGAGATATAACTACCACCTATAACATTTGGAATATAAATGAAGAACAATATGCTACTATAAAAAACGCTGTGGCAGGCCAAAACCAAGATTTACCTGAAAGCACTGAAATTACTGCACCAAAAGCACAATTAGGTATGTCTAAAAAAATGATATTCCATTATGATTATTCGCTGTTAGTAGCTGCAAATTTAAATATGCAATTTACACAAACTAATGCTATTATTGCTTCAAAAGCTATAAGTATCGATCCAGCAATTGGTTTTGATTTTGGATATACCGATTTGGTTTTTTTACGCGGTGGTGTTGGTAATTTTCAAAATGTAACACAACTCGACCGCAGTAAAAGTATTTCTTTTCAGCCCAATATTGGTTTGGGGTTTAAATATAAAGGAATTCAAATAGATTATGCGTTAACCGATTTGGGTGATCAAAGTGCCGCTTTATACTCGAACATTTTTTCTGTTAAAGTAGATTTAGGAATTTTTAGATAACCTATATGGTGCTATAAAATTTATGTTTAACCAAAATTCTTTATATAATTTAGATTAATGAATATAAAATTATTTTTCATAGTTGTTATAATTGCAACAAATTTATCCTTTTCGCAAAATGCGTTACTTTCACCAAACGCTAAAATTAGTATTTTAACCTGCGGAAAAGGAGAAGAATTATATACTACTTTTGGTCATACCGCTATCAGAATTAAAGACGATAACAATCAATTGGACGTAGTTTTTAATTACGGACAATTTGATTTTAGAGAAGGTAATTTTTATTTTAAATTTGTAAAGGGTAATTTACAATATTGTATTGGCGTAACTTCCTATCAAGAATTTATTTCTGAATATCAATATGAAAATCGCAAAGTTATAGCCCAAACATTACGCCTATCTCAAAATCAAAAGCAACAATTATTTGATATATTATTAGCTTCGCAATACTCGCCAACCGAAAGCCATTATACCTATAAATTTATAGATAGAAATTGTACTACAATGGTTGTCGAGAAATTAAACACAATTTTAGCAAATGTAGCAATTTCAAAAGTTGATGACAAATCAAATAGCTATCGCGAGGTTTTATATCCTAAATTTGAAAATTATTTTTGGTATAAATTAGGAATAAACATTATTTTTGGTTTTAAAGTAGATATAAAATCAGAAAAATTATTTTTACCCTACGAACTTTTAAATAGTTTAGATAAATTAAAAATTAACGGGAAATCATTAGTTGTAAAAAAGGAAATTGTTGTAAAAGAAAATCAACCCGAAGTTGAATTTTCATTTTTAAATTCAATTTATTTTGTTTCATTCTTAGTATTGATGCTATTTTGTTTTAATCGCAAATTCATAACAAATTTTTATTTTATTGCTGCCGGTTTACTAGGTTTGTTTTTATGCTTGGTCGGATTATATTCGTTACACGAAGAACTATTATGGAACTATAACGCGTTGTTATTTAATCCGATATATATAGTTTTACCTTTTTTAAAAAATAAAAAATGGCTGAACAAAAGTTTGATTATTTGTTTACTTTGCTTGTTTATGTATTTACTTTTTATGCTAAATAAGCCTCATTTACTGTTAATATCGCCTTTTATTTTACTTCATTTTGCATTAATTTGGAGAAAATTGAAACAATCATAACAAAAAAGTACACTGCTAGCTGTGGTTTTTTATAACTTTGAAGTACGCAAATAAAATAGGATATAAGATTATTACCCAATTACGTGCGTAGTGTTTTCAATAAATATTTTATTGGTATTGAACTTAATACCATGCTTTCAAACGCGCAATTACCAATAAATACGTCCACATTTACACCATTGCATCAATTATAACTTGAAACTTTACCGAAATTCTATTTACGCCATTGCGAATTTTAGGCACCATAATAAAAAACCGAAAAGTACATATATTGTATAATTTGGACAAAACACAAAAGGACGAAAAATAAGTAACAGTTGTAACAATTCAAGACTATTATGTAATTCTATCAAATTCAATTATTTGAACTTTGTACGGTACTACTTAAAGTATCAAAATAAATTTTAATAGTTATGAAAACAAATGAAACGTTGCAGAAAGAAGTTCAAGATGCCATTAAATGGGAGCCCTCATTACACGCCGCTGAAATTGGTGTCATTGTTAAAGATGGAATAGTAACCTTAACGGGGACTGTTGATAGTTTTACAAAAAAAGTAGAGGCCGAAACGGCAGCAAAAAATGTAGCAGGAGTAAAAGCAGTAGCCGAAAACATCAAAATTCACTTTGAAAGTTCGTTTGCAAAAAATGACACTGAAATTGCCAACGAAATTGTAAGTGCATGGCGTTGGAATTGGAATGTACCCGACAACAAATTAAAAGTAAAAGTCGAAAATGGTTGGATAACATTGGAAGGCAATGTAGAATGGAATTACGAAAAAGAAGCTGCAAGAAAATCGGTCGAAAAACTAAACGGCGTAGTAGGTGTAAGTAATAATATTATACTAAAATCTACTTATAAAGATGCCGTGGAAGAAACTTCAATTACACGTGCTTTCGGCAGAAGCTGGTCGCTAAATGACAACGACGTAAAAGTTCATGTTAATCATAATAATGTAAAGCTTACTGGCACCGTTTCGTCGTTATATCAAAAAGACGAAGCAGCTCGATTAGCATGGAATACGCCGGGAGTTTGGTCGGTTGAAAACGAATTACATGTTACAAATAATTAAAAATAAAACAACTAGTAATTACAAATAACCAGTGAACATTGGTTTTTTAATTCACAACTAATAATATGACCACAACTATAGGAATTGACGCCATTCACAGACAAACAATTGCCGATCAATTATCAAAAATTTTGGCAGATGAATACGTGCTTTATACTAAAACGCGCAACGCACATTGGAACGTTACAGGGAGCGACTTTTATGATAAACATAAGTTTTTTGAAATACAATATGGTCAATTAGATGGCTTTATTGACAATGTTGCAGAGCGCATCCGATCGATTGGTCATTTTGCACCAGCAACATTAAAAATATTTTTGGCACTTACCCAATTATCAGAAATAACGCACGAAAAAAACGATAGTAAAAGCTACATAAAGGAACTTTTGATGGATCACGAATCTATTATAAATGAATTGCGTAGAAATATTCATCCATTTGCTGCTGATTTTGATGATGCAGGAACGAGCGATTTTATTACCGGATTGATGGAAGAGCACGAAAAAATGGCTTGGTTTTTACGAGCACATTTATAAAAAAATTAACACTTTAAAAAGTACTATTATGATTAGAGACAACGATTATTATTGGGGAATGAGCGCAATTTGGTGGATTATTTGGTTTGTAGTTCTTTTTTGGATTTTTGCAGTTCCGTATGACATTCCTGGGCAGCGACGCAAAAAAGACTCCCCGCTCGATATTTTAAAAAAACGATTTGCATCGGGGCAGATGAGTAAAGAAGAGTATCTAAATCAACGTGATATTTTATCGAACTCAAAAAACTAATTTGAAATAATCGTTATCGTTAAACTGCCTTAATTAGGTGTATTGTTTCATAAAAATAAAGGTTAAAACCTTATTATAGTACTAAATTTAAAATACTTGTATTACTTTAATAAAAAATAAATAGCAGCCGAATATGAAAACCGTATACCTCCAATTAGAAAAGTTTTTTGAAAAAGTAGTTGCCGCAGTTTCGTTTATTCTTGGCAATTCAATTACCTTTTTCATTGTAACGATAACCATTGTTTTTTGGTTTGTAAACATTGATTATAAAAACAATTCATTAAACGATATAATTCGTGATTATATTCATGGTATTTCATTTTTAACTTTGTTTGTAATTCAAAAAGCATTCAATCATTTTTCGGGTTCATTGCATATAAAGTTAAACGAATTATTGGCATCACAAAAATCGGCAAACAATGCAATTATTACTGTTGAAACAAAATCTGAACATGAAATAAAGGAAATTCAACGTGATTATTCAGCATTAGCAGATAAAGAAATTTAATATTTTATTGATGAAAATAGCCTTTTTTAGCAGCCACGAATTTGAGCATCAATCGATTATAGAAGCTAATAATGATAAACATAATTTGGTATTTATTGCAATGGCGCTGTCCGAGAAAACAATTCATTTAGCTAAAGAATGTCAGGCTATTTGCATTTTTGTAAATGATAAAACAGATGCTGAAATTTTAAAAAAACTTCAAAAAATAGGAATTAAGTTCATTGCCTTGCGATCGGCTGGTTTTAATCATATTGATTTGGTTGCCGCTAAAAATCTTGGTTTTAAGTTGGCTAGAGTTCCTGAATATTCACCATTTTCAGTTGCAGAACATTCAATTGCGTTGATGTTAGCGTTAAACCGAAAATTAATTCACGCACACAATCGTATCAATGAACTTAACTTTTCGCTTGATGGCTTAGTTGGTTTTGACATGCACAATAAAACGGTTGGCATTATTGGAACAGGAAAAATAGGGCAACAAATGGCAAAAATTATACATGGTTTTGGATGCAAAATTGTGGCCTATGATGTAGTTGAAAACGAAAATTTAAAATGTAATTATGCAGTAACGTATGTACATTTAAATACTGTTTTTACCAATTCAGATATTATTACGCTTCACATTCCACTTTCATCAAAAACCAAATACATCATAAATAAAAAAACAATTGATATGATGAAAAAAGGGGTTATGCTTATAAACACAAGTCGTGGTGCGTTAATTGACACTGCTGCTGTTATTGAAGGTATAAAATCAGAAAAAGTAGGCTATTTTGGTATGGATGTGTACGAAGACGAAAGCGGACTTTTTTTTGAAGATCATTCACAATCAGTACTCCAAGACGATATTTTTGCGCGATTAATGAGCTTTCAGAATGTGCTAATTACTAGCCACCAAGCTTTTTTAACGCAAACCTCACTTCAAAATATTGCAGCAACTACAATTCACAATTTAGATTGTTTTGAAAAAAATACCGTGAGCGGTAATGAATTATAAATTTAAATAAAAAAACTAATTTGATAGATTGGCACAATGGTATTTAGAACAAAGTAGTTTTCCAATCTTCCGACTTTGGCCAACGAAACGGCACGCGAGCTTGATAACCGTTAATTAGTTTTTTATTATATAACCAAATAAATTATGGCAAAACAAACAAAATTAGAAAAAGAAAAAATAGAGAAAGTGATGCACGAGTTTAAAGAAGGTGTTTTAAAAGCTGGCAAAAACGGTAGTAACGGAAAAGTAATTAACCGAAAACAAGCCATTGCTATTGCACTAAGCGAAGCCCGAGAAATGATTAATACCAAGATATGAAAAATATAGTTGTAGCATCCGCACTTGTACTTGCACTTATATCGTGCAGCAGCACGCAAATTATCAGTAGCTGGCGCGAACCCAATAAAGAACTAAAAATAAGCAACCTTACTAAAGTAATGGTCGTTGCATTATTTAAAAACAAAACTACAAGCCACCTCGCCGAAGATGAAATGGTTCGCTATTTAAACGGCAAAGGAATAGTTTCATACGACTACTTTAATACCAATTTTAATTTGCAAAATGAAGACGCAATTAGAACAAAAATCAAAAAAGATGGTTTTGATGGTGCAGTAACCATGCGATTACTTGATGTAGAAAAAGAAACTAAGTACTCCCAAGGTTCAATCGGTTTCTATCCAATGTATTACCAAACTTTTAGTGGCTATTATTTTAGAAATTGGAATAATTACAACGAACCCGGCTATTATAGCACCACAAAAATATTTACCGTTGAAACAAATGTATACTCAATAAAAGAAGATAAAATTATTTGGACCGGATTAACAGAAACTACCGATCCTGAGGGTGTAAATAAAATGACAAAAGAAATTACAAAAGTAATTTTTAAAAAAATGCTCGAGGAAGGGTTTATTCAAAAATAGACATTATCTAGAAGAGAAATAATTGGCGTGCAACCAAATTAAATAATGTTAAAACAGTACTCTACTTGTAAAATTTAATACACTTTAAAAATCAAAATCATGGATAATTCAAAACAAAAAGAAGATACAATTACAAAAGAAATAGAAAATCGAACATCAAGAATTCCATCAGATATATTTTTGTTTGCCGCAATTGCAGCAGTCGGAATTTCATTTGCCTTGAAATGTATGCATAAAAAAGACGACGCAGCCTATGTTGGACAATGGGTTGCCCCCATTTTATTATTGGGCGTTTACAACAAATTGGTGAAATTATCAAAATAATTATATAAAATTAAACCTTAAAAAAAAATTATGAAAATACTATTTGTACTAACATCACACAGCCAATTGGGGCAAACAGATCAAAAAACAGGATTTTGGATTGAAGAATTTGCAACACCTTACTACCTTTTAGCAGATGCTGGAGCCGAAATAACCATTGCTTCGCCTATTGGTGGACAACCGCCAGTAGACCCAAAAAGTGAGGATAAAGATGCACAAACTCCGTCGACGCTTCGTTTTTATAAAGACATTGACGTTATTAATAAAGTAGCATATTCTTTAAAATTAAGCACCATTGATGCGAAAGAATATGATGCAGTATTCTATCCAGGAGGTCACGGTCCATTATGGGATTTGGCAAACGACAAAACTTCAATAAAATTGATTGAAGACTTTTACAATACTCAAAAACCAATTGCTTTTGTGTGTCATGCACCAGCAGCATTGGTACATGTAAAAGCAGAAAACGGACAGCCATTGGTGAAAGGTAAAAAAGTTACCGGATTTTCTGATACAGAAGAAGAGGCCGTTGGATTAACAAAAGTAGTTCCTTTTTTATTAGAACAAGAGTTGAAAAAATTAGGAGCACATTACAGCAAAGGTGCTAATTGGACCACATTTACGCAACAAGACGGCCTTTTAATAACAGGTCAAAATCCTGGTTCGTCGGAAGAAGTAGCTCAATTATTATTAAAAATGCTTAAAGGCGAAAAAGCATAAAAATTTCAAATTAATTTAATTTAAAAACTCTAAAATGAATAGTACGGATGCATTAAACTGGCGTTACGCCACAAAAGCCATGACTGGAGCAGTAGTTTCACAACAAAAAATAGATCTAATTGTCAATGCAACTTTGCTCTGCCCTACTTCATCAGGATTACAACCTTATGAAGTGCTTTTGATTAGCAATAAAGCCTTAAAAGAAAAAATTTTGCCAATTTCACATAATCAATCTGTTAGTACACAATCGTCTCATCTTATGATATTTGCGGCCTGGGATCATTATAGTACCGAACGCGTAAATCATCATTTTTCTTATATGAATAAACAAAGAAAAATGCCCGATAGCACTACCGACGACTATCGAAAAATGCTGTTGAACTTATTTTCAAAACAAACCAATGAACAACATTTTGAACATGCTGCACGACAATCGTACATAGGGCTTGGATTTGCATTATATATGGCTGCTTTAGAAAAAGTAGATTCTACACCAATGGAGGGTTTTGACAATCAAAAATTAGATACACTACTCGAATTAGAAAAAAAAGGACTAAAAAGTACGTGCATGCTCGCTCTGGGTTATCGAGATCCTGAAAAAGATTGGTTGGTTAATTTAGAAAAAATAAGAAACCCAATAAGTGAATTTGTTACCGTGCTCGATTAAAAGTACTTTACATAAATAAAAATGGACTTTAAAGACTACTATAAAATATTAGGAATTACAAAAACCGCTTCCGCAGATGAGCTAAAAAAGGCCTATCGAAAACTTGCCATAAAATACCATCCGGATAAAAATCCTACCGATAAATTGGCGGAAGAGAAGTTTAAAGAAGTCAATGAAGCCAATGAAGTTTTAAAAGACGAAAAAAAGCGAAAAGAATACGATACTTTGGCTGAAAATTACAAGAATTACCAACAATCTGGTGGTGCACATGGCTTTGACGGATTTAGCAGAGGTGCTCAAAACCAAGGTAATACTCGATATAAAAATCGTGAAAGTACAACACAACAATTTAACGAAGATAGTTTTGCCGATTTTTTTTCAAATATGTTTGGCGGGTCAAACCGAACTGCACAAAGCAATCAAGGTCAGGCAAAAGGACAAGATTTTACCGCCGAAATGGAACTTTCGCTTGAAGAAGCTTATGATGGATCAACAAGGCAAGTACAACTAGAAACACAAACATTAGCAATAAAAATTAAACCTGGCGTGATAGAAGGGCAAGTATTACGATTAAAAGGAAAAGGTGGACAAGGAACAAGTGGCGCACCAAACGGCGACATACTGATTACCGTTCACATTCTTGAAAACACAACTTTTAAACGCAAAGAAAATGATTTATACTGCACTATAAATGTTGACTTGTATACTGCTGTTTTAGGAGGCAAAGCTGAAATAAAAACCCTTAAAGGAAAAATAAACATCGTTGTTTTAAAAAATACAGCCAACGGAAAAGTAGTCCGACTAAAAAAAATGGGAATGCCGATATTTAACGTACCCGATCACTTTGGCGATTTATATGCCACAATTTCTATAAAAATACCTGTAAATTTAACTTCAAAAGAACTCGAATTGTTTAACCAATTAGCTACAATACATAATGAAAAATGAAATTAAATTATACGATTATTTAGACATTGTGATGCAAGAACATCAAAAACAAGAGTGGTTTAAAACATATCAGTTAAATTATTTTGTGCGCGATATCATGAATAATTTAAATATTGAAGATGCCACAGAAATTGAAATAGCCGTAAAACGAACTTTTGACGCATGCAAAATTTTAAAAATATCAGAAAATCAAAATTTTAAAAAAATATATCGCTTTGATGGCGCCACATTACACATTGATTGGAAAATTTCATCATTGGCTTGTTATCTTATTATTATAAATTGTAACCCAACCAATGAGTTTGTGGCACGAGCACAGTTGCATTTTGCAATAAACCGATTTAAAAATAATTAAGCATTTTCTGTTTAAACGCACATTAATTAGTGCTTTTCAAAAAATATAAAATCCCAATTACAATAAAATTTGTACTCAATTACTATCGGAATAAAAAAACAGATTTAAATTGTGCTTAAAGCAAGGTAAATGTGAAATAAAGATAATACATAATCTGAAAAAATTTTAGCCCGCTTTTTCAAATTATACAAACTAAAAGTAAACATCTTGTAAAAATATAACATTTATAGCTTTAAATGTAACTTTGATAATTGACAGCGGCATTAACTTTGTAAACTAACAATTAAAAAAAGTACCATGAAAGCATCACTAATTATAATCGCTTCTTTATTATTTTCAATTACCAGTCAGTCGCAAAACAACAATGTACTGAACATAACCAAGACAACAACAACTACGGTACAAGATGGAGGAAAAGCTAAAAAATTTGTTAAAAAAGAAAACGTCATTGAAACTCAAAAAATTGAGCTTAAAGATTCGAAGCCAAATACTTTAAATATCGAGATGAAAGAATCGCCAGTGTTAGTAACTACAACTACGCAAATTACAAATCCTGACGGATCTACAAGGACTACAGCTATTGATCGATCTGGATATTATTTATTAGCTGATAAAAAATTTAAAATAGACTTAGATGCTCAAGGCTACACGGTGGTATCTGATAATGTAACAAAACCATATTTATTGCGAAAAACGTCAACAAATAGTTACATTTATGTAAATGAAGGCAAAGTAGCGCTTAGTTATTTTGATAATGAAGGCAATTTAATTATTGAAACGTATAATGATAAAACGGATGCTGTTGATTACAAAAAATATGATTTAGTTAAAAAATAAAATTCAAAATTCACAGCTATGAAAACTATCGACGAACAGGACACATTCAATAAAAATGGTATTAAAAAGGTATTAATTGCCTTAGATTATGATAATAATTCAAATAATATCGCTAAAATTGGTCATGAAATTGCCCAAGGTATCGGTGCTGCCACTATTTTACTTCATATTGTTTCCGATGAATCTAATTATGCTCCAATGCAGTACGATCCTGTTATGGCAAGCGTGGGCGGTTTTGATTATAATGTTTTTACAGAAGTTATTGACAATAAGGGCTATATCGATGCTGGATATTATTATTTAGATAAAATCAAACGCCATTTAAACGACGAGACTATCGAAGTGTTAGTTAAAATTGGTAATGCATCTGACGAAATTATGGTAAATGCAATTCATTTTAAAGCTGATTTGATAGTTATGGGAACGCACAGCAAAAAATGGCTCGAAAAAATATTAATCGGAAGCGTAGCCGAAAGCGTTTTAGCACATTCTAAAATTCCGTTATTAATAATTCCAACTAAAAAACACAAATAAGTACGCCCAATGAAAAAAAAAATTAGTAAAGAAAGCGAACTTGATTTAAACAATAAAATTATTGCCATTACAATGCGCATTCAAAAAGAATTTCCAGAGTTATCAAACTACCTTAATGAAATGCCTGTTACGATTCCGATCGAAAACAATCCTGAAATAACAACTGAAATTTTAAATAATTATTACGAATCTTTATTTAAATTTTTATCATCTTATAAGCAAGAAATGGCTGAAAAGGAAGCTTTAAAAAAATAATTTTATGACTCGATTTCAATCGTTATCCGTTTATACTTTTTTAATAATTTTAATTGGAGCCTTATTGGTTTCATTATCCTTCAACCCATCAAAAGTAATTCAGTATATAGTTGGGTTTGGCATGCTTTTAATTAGTGTATTTGCAGGAATAACTGCTTTGAAATGTAAAAATCTAAATGTTCCCTATGTGTACCATTTACTGCATTCTATTGGATTTATTATATACGGAATTGTCATTTTATTTTATGCAACCTCGAGCGAAAACTTTTTGGATGCAACCTCCTTTTTTTTATTATATTATGGCATTACCGAAATAATATTTAGTTTTCAATTAACCATGTTAAAAAGAGATGATATCAACTTTAAAACTATAATTTATCGAATGTTAATTGGTTTATTAATTGGTGTAGGCTCATTTATTATTATTGTTATTTCTAAAATTAACCATCGCGATGCACTCTTAGCATCAGGTATTGTATTTGTTTTATGTGGCATTAACTTAGTGTTGTTTAAAACTATTCTTAAAAATTTAAAAGAGCTTATTTAAGGCTCAAATAGTTCAAACTAATCTTTGGTTTACAACTATTTATTTTACGATAAGTGCTAAAAAAGCAGCAAGTATTAGGTACAAATTTAACAGAAAAATTGTTAAATTTGGATATTGATGTTATTCAATTTGGGTATTTTTTTTTAACAGTATACTGTACTTTATAGTAGTAAAAAAAAATGATGCCATTTTCAAAAAAACACATAATTGAATGCATCTAAACATAAGCTTGGTTAACTATTTGTCTTTAAACTCTTATTTAAAAATCAAAAACATAGTATCATTCAAAAAAATATTTAATTTAAAAATGGAGGCTTATTTTTAGAATTATTTTTTTTACTTAGCTATAGCAGTACTCCAGACAATACAGTTTTATCTTACAAAATTTATGCCCTGTTTTAAATAAAGAAGCATTTTAAACATTAGGAAGCAGTATCTTATTTTATATTAAATACCTTATTAACATATACTTGAATAAAAAATACATAAAACAGTTTGTTTTTTTTAAAACAATTCTTACATTGCATCAAAAATAGCATCAAGTAATTTCAATACCATCTTTTAACTACTATAATATGAAATTTAACTACCTGCTATGGCTCGTATTTTTTTTATCGATAAATGGTTACTCCCAAGAAACTAAAATGAGTATAAAAGAGTATGTTAATTTTTCAGATTTACCTATAAAAAATAATGGTACCCCCAGCTGGGCAGATCAATTTTATTCAAATCCCGATTTAATTAATATCAATAGATTAAAAAAAGAAATTAACGATTGGGTTACTGAAGAAAAAAAAGAAAGAAAAAAAAAATTACACACATCGATTGATACTGGCTCAGAAAACGATCTTAAAGAAAGCATTTCTGAGAATCCAATAGTGCGGTTTGCCCTAAATTTTGTTAAAAAAATTCCGGGCGAATGGATAAATGAATCAGGTACTGTTGATTTACCATCCAAAGACATTTTTTTTAAAAATGCAGATAATCAAGAAAAAACAAGAAGTATTATAAACCAAAAAAATGCGTTAAGTAATAACTGGTCACAAATTGGATCTACAGAAATAGTTATAAATGATGTACAAACAGTTCAAAGTACAAATATTTATTACATTAGCATAGCACCATCGGCAACCAATACTAGGTTGGCAAGTACAGAAACTGGTACACTATTTAAAACTACCGATGGAGGTGCTAACTGGCTGTATTTAAATGACTACACGGGACCAAGTGCATTTCATCCGACAGATGCTAATAAAATAATTTTAGGAAGCAATCCGTTCAGAATTAGTTCAAACGGTGGCTCAACTTGGGCTTCAAAACCAGTTGCTGCAAATTGCAACAAAGTTTTATGGTCAAACGATGGTACAACAATATTGGCGGCAACTGAGCAAGGTATTTATGTTTCTAAAGATGGTGGATTAACCTTTAGTGTCAAACAAACAGGTAATTTTATGGATATTAAATTCAAACCAGGTAGTTCGGTGATAGGCTATGCTATTACTAATGCTGGAATTTTTTATAAAAGTACCGACGGCGGTTTAACATGGTTCATAAAAACGACAAATTATACCTTAACTACTAGTAAAGATGGATATTTGCTCGGAGTTTCTGATGCAAATCCTAATTTGGTTTCTATTGCATTTTTGACAGATTTAAAAACTGAAATAATTAGAAGTGTGAATAGTGGCGAAAATTTTACACCTCTTTCCGTTTATGAAACTGGTTTTTCTCAAGGTTATTATGATTTCGTTTTTGGTATATCTCCAACGGATGCAAATATTTATTTTCTGGGCGTTACAACCCTTTTTAAATCCACAAACGGCGGTTTAAATTTCACAGCAATTGGTGGTTATGATGGCTCTTTTGATATTCATCCAGACATGCAAGACCTTGTGCTTTTTGGTAATAATGTAGTTATCGCAACAGATGGTGGCGTAAGTGTTTCATCAGATAATTTTACGAGTCAAGCTAATTGGCGCAGCACGTGCAAAGGACTTTATGTTTTAGATTATTGGGGGTTTGATGTAGGTTTTAATACCGATCAAATGGGAGGTGGAAAATACCATAATGGAAATAATATTTTTAATCCTACTTGGAATAACGGAAAATCTATAGACTTGGGCGGAGGAGAATCGGCTGTGGGAAAAGCCATTTTTAGTAGACCCAACGCTATGTTTTTTGCAGAAATTTACAAAGGATTTGAACAAATTGATGTAGATTATAATCCTCTTCATACAAGGTCTAATCCATTTACGTTAGAAAATAATACTTTTTATTATGGCACTCGCAACAGCGATACTACTTCCAATGCTATTTACAGCAATATCATTTATTCTGGTACCGAAAATAATGTTTTAATTTCTTATGATAATGGCGCCACAAGTCAGATTTTAAAAAATTTTAATTCGCTAGTTTGGGACGTTAAAACAACGCGAAATAACGCCAACGTTCTGTATGTAATGACCGAAAATGACGGGTTATGGAAAACAACTGATGCAGGGGTAAACTGGAATCAATGCAATACAATTGTAAACAATGTGGATTTAAAAACAGATGGACTTGGAACTTATATTGATGTATCACAAACCAATGCAAACGAAATTTGGATTACCAATAGCAGCAGTGATAATGTAGCACGCGTTTTTAAAAGTACCGATGGCGGTCAAGTTTGGACAAGCATGAATACTACAACATTAGACCAATTTCAATCGTGCCAAATTGTACACCAATATGGCTCAAATGGCGGCGTATACCTTATGGGAAAAACCAATGGGATATCTAAATGCTATTACCGAAATAATTCTATGCCCGATTGGACTGATTATTCGGCTAATTTAATGGTAAGGACTTCACTTGACAGAGTTTTTTTAAAAGCAACCTATTATAAAGAAAAGTTAAGGGTTGCGGGTCCAATGGGCGTTCAAGAAATATCTTTTTATGAAAAAAGCAGTCCTGTGGCGCAACCCACAACGAATGTAAAAGATGTTTGTGTAAATCAGGAAATAAAGTTTGCTGATTTCAGTATTCTAAACTATAGCGGCGCAACATGGCGGTGGTCGTTTTCAAAAACACCTACATACCTAAATGGTACAAGTGCTACTTCTCAAAACCCTATTGTAAAATTTTTATCACCAGGCACTGTCGATGTAACATTAAAAATAACTAATAACTCCGGAATATCAGATACTAAAACAATAACTAATTTTATAACTGTAAATTATGAAACATCGAGTTGTTTATTATTAAATTCTGACCATGATTATGTGGTAAATTGTGTTAATAATAGCGCACCTGTTTCTAATATTGCGGTTGGAGGTCAAGCATTGGTGACTAATTTTAATGGTGCAACAACTGGGAAATATTTGGTAAAACTTAATCTTTATACAAATTGTAGTGGCTTTACGGCCAGTTTAAATGCGCTGGTTGACCTAGATACTAATCAAATTAAGGTGATTAGGTACAGTCATTTTGACGACGGTGTGTTGGCAATACCAGTTACAGGCGATAATACTAGTACAGTATACAGTGCAAGCGTGCGTTGGGCTGGCGTGTCTTTTTCGTTAAATAACAAATCACTCTACATTACGCACCTTAGTAATTATTGTGCCTCTATTGGCGAAGTTAACAAAACCGTTACTTTACAACAATCATGCTGGAAACCCTACGGCACTACTGGCATCGATAACGGAGACCTAACTGAATTACAAAAATGCAATAATCCAATACCGCCATCCGCAATTGTTACTAATACTAATGATATTTTGGTTACCGATTTTGGTAATACCACGAGTGGTCTTTTTTATGTAAATATAAATGGATTTACATACTGCAACAATACTAGCAATAATTTACAAGCAATTATAAATTTAGATTCAGATATAATTCATGTACTAAATTACAAGCATTTTGGCAATACAACCGCTTCGTCCGTAGCTGGAAACGAAACGAGTTCAGTAACGAGCACCTTACTTGCAAATGCGCAAGTGAACTATTTTATTAACAATAAGAAATTGTACATCAAAAGAATATCAGATGCGTGTACTGTTAGTAATTTTAAATTAAACCAGTCTTGCTGGACTGCTATGGATGATGATCAAAATGGGGTTGACAATGCGGCTCAGCCTTCAAATTGTAATAATCCGCTGTCAACTATTTTACTAACAGATGCCAATCTGTATCTTATTAAAAATTTTTCGTCCTTAACCGCTACGCAAGCGGGAGTATTTGTTAAAATTAATATCAGTACTAGTTGCAATAATACAACAGCAACGGCATATTTAAGTGTTGATTTAGATAACAATTTGATCCATTTTATTAATTATCGACATTTTGGTGCAACAACCTCATCGCCAGTTTTAAATAATGACACTCCCAATGTATATTCAGAATCTGCCGAAAACGGAAAATTAAAATTTGTTTTGATAAATGATAATTTATACATCCAACGAATATCCAACCCATGTGCTGGCAGCAATTATCAAGTTACAAATTCTTGTTATGCAACAGCGGCAGATCAGGTTTTAGTTATCAATGAATTTATATCTAATTCTACCACAATTGCCTATCCTAATCCTACCAAAGGCATATTTACGATTGAAACAAAAACCAATTCAAATCAATTTAATTTAAGTTTTTATAGCCTCGACGGGAAATTCATTACACCGCAAATTGAAAAAATAGAAAATAATTTGTTGCAAATAAATATGGAGCAATATGCCCATGGATTATATTTTGTAATAGTATGCGATAAAGTAGAAAATAAATACAGTTACCTTAAAATAATAAAAGAGTAAAATAATTTAAAATTTAAACAACATGACATTCAAAATTATCATCGCTTTTTTACTGTTTCACTTGGGATTTTCTCAAGATACAAAAATGAGTATCACGGAGTATATTAATTTCTCGGATTTACCCGCAAAAACTGCTGCAACGCCAAGTTGGGCAAATCAATTTTATACCAATCCTGACCTAATTAATATTAGCAATTTAAAAATTGAAATGAATGATTGGATAATCGCTGAACAAAATAACAGAAAAGAAGCACTACATAAAAAGCCCCGCGAAGAATCTGATAAAGAATTCGAAAATGATCTCAAAGAAGGTATTTCTGAAAATCCAATAGTTCGATTTGCTTTATATTTTGTCCGAAAGGTTCCAATCGATTGGATTGATGCAGCAGGAAATCTTAATTTACCAACAAAAAACGAATTTTATAAAAACGTTGAGGAAAATGAAAAAATAGTAAAAACAATCAATCAAAAAAGTATTATTAGCAATAATTGGAGTTCAATTGGGCCTAAAGAAGTGCTACAAAACGGAACCCCAGTCGTTAGTAACACCAATATTTATAATTTAAGTGTAGCACCATCAGCAACCAACATACGCTTGGCGTGTTCAGAGTTTGGTGCATTGTTCAAAACTATTGATGGCGGTGCCAATTGGAATTACTTTAATAATTATTCGGGTCCAAGTGTATTTCATCCAACCGATGCTAATAAAATAATTATAGCAAGTAACCCAATTAGATTAAGCGCAGATGGCGGCACCTCGTGGACAACGCGACCCATTTTTACAACAGCTAATGAAGTTGTATGGTCATTAGATGGCACCACTATTTTAGTAGCTGCAGAGCAGGGAATTTATGTATCAAATAATGCTGGTGCAACCTTTAGCCAAAAACAAACTGCCAATTTCATGGATGTAGAATTTAAACCCGGCAGCTCAACAGTAGCCTATGCAATTACTAATACTGGTGTTTTTTATAAAACAACTGATGGCGGAATAACATGGGTTATAAAACCAACTAATTATACATCAACAAACAATAGAAATGGTTTTTTGATAGCCATTACGAATGCAAATCCAGATATAGTGGCTATTGCTTCGTTAACTGGTATTTCGCCTGATACTGGTAATGAAGTAGAAATAATAAGAAGTACCAACGTAGGCGAAAGTTTCGTTAAAATTTCCGCTACCAATATTGATTATTCTAACGGGTTTTATGATTTTGTCTTCGGTATTTCTCCTTTAAATGCAGATATTTATTTTGTTGGAGTAAGTTCACTTTTCAAATCAAATGATGGTGGCTTAAATTTCAATCCTATCGGCGGTTATCTAGGGCCTTACAAAATACATCCTGATATTCAGGATTTGGTCATTTTTAATAATACAGTAGTTGTTGCAACAGATGGTGGCGTGAGCGAATCGACCGATAATTTCACTAATTCTGCCAACTGGCGCAGTACCTGCTCAGGCCTCGATACATTTGATTACTGGGGATTTGACCAAGGTTTTAATACCGACCAAATGGGAGGTGGCAAATACCACAACGGGAATGATATTTTTAATCCAAACTGGGGTAATCGCAAAACATTATTTCTCGGAGGGGCAGAGGAGCAAGACGGAAAAGCAATTTTTAGCCGACCAAATTCTATATTTTACGCTGGTCCAGATACTTGGTGGATAAAAAATTTTAAACAAATAGATACCGATTATAATACTGTTATAACCGAGTCGTATCCGTTTTCATTGACAAATAATGTTCTTTTTCATGGGTTACGTAATGGCGATATTGCTTCTAACACTTTAAATAGCAATATTATATATGCCAGTAAAGGTACCAACCTAACCGTATCGTACGATAACGGATTGACAAATCAGGTTTTAAAAAATTTTAACTCAAAAGTTTGGGATATTAAAACGACTAGAAAAAACGAGAAAGTAATTTATGTTTTAACCGAAAGCGCCGGTCTTTGGAAAACTAGCGATGGAGGTACAAATTGGACGGTATGTAACATGACAATAAACAATGTCAATTTAATGCCAAGCGCACTTGATTGTTATATTGATGTATCGCAAACCAATGCTGATGAAATATGGTTAATGAATAACAACTCAAATTCAATAGCCCGAATTTCTAAAAGCATTGACGGTGGGCAAACATGGATAAATTTAAACACAACCACCTTAAATGAATTTTCATCTAGGCAAATAATAAATCAATACGGCTCAGATGGCGGTATTTATTTGATGGGGCAAACTAATGGTGTTGCAAAATGCTATTATCGCAACAATACCTTAACTGACTGGGTTGATTATTCAGCAAATTTGAGGATTTTTACATCGTCGATAAACATGTTTTTAAAAGCATCGTATTTTCAAGAAAAATTGCGCGTAGCTGGTACAATGGGAGTTCAAGAAATTCCTTTTTACGAAAAAAGTAAACCCGTAGCACAACCAACTACCAATGAAAAAGAAGTGTGCATAAACCAAGAAATAAAATTTAGCGATTACAGCATTCTTAATTATACTGGTGCCACATGGGAATGGTCGTTTTCAAAAATACCCATTTATTTAAACGGAACAACTTCTGGATCAAGAGACCCTATTGTAAAATTTTTATCACCAGGATTTGTAGATGCTACTTTAAAGGTAACCAATAATAGCGGAATATCAGATACCAAAACAGTAAGTAACTTTATAAATGTGAATTATGATGCAGCAAGTTGCTTAGTATTAAATTCTGATCACGATTACGACTTAAGCTGCGTTAACGGTAGCATAAATTCGTTAAGTTTAGCTGTTGGAAGTCAAGGTTTAGTTACTAACTTTAACGGTGCAACAACCGGTAAATTTTTAGTACAGCTAAAATTTTATACCGCTTGTTATGGCAAAGGTGGCAGCTTGATTGCAATTGTTAATTTAGATACCAATCAAATAAAAGTACTTCGATATAAGCATTGTGGAGAAATACCTTTTAATGTGTTAAATGACAATACAAGCACCGTGACAAGCGCCAGCGATGCCTGGGCGCAAGTATCGTTCTCTTTAATTAATAAATCATTATACATTAAGCACATTAGCAGCATTTGTACTTCGTGGGGGCTGCCCACAATCGCATTTCTTAAGCAAGACAATTATTGTTTTAAGCCAATGGTTTCCAATGAATCCAATTACGGTGATTCTGCTGAATTACAAAAATGCAACAATGTAATTCAACCATCGGTAACAGTTACTAACAATACCGATATATTAGTAAGTAATTTTGCAAATGCAACTAGCGGTCTTTATTATGTAAATGTAAATGCGTTTACAGCATGTAATAGCGCAACCAATAATTTAAAAGCGATTGTAGATTTAAATACTAGTACCATTAATGTGCTTGATTATAAGCATTTTGAAAGTAACTTTACATCTGCTACAACGGGCAACGAAACTAGTTCGGTAACAAGTGTACTTGCAACAAATGCGCAGGTAAATTATTTTATCAATAATAAAAAACTATATATTAAAAAAATTGCTGACCCTTGCGGTGGCGTAAATTTTAAACTTAACGCGTCATGCTGGTCAGCAATGGATGATGACCAGAACGGAGTTGACAATTCGGTAGAACCTTCTAATTGCAATAATGCACTTTCGACCAATGCATTTACTGACGGAAATACACATATTGTAAAAGATTTCTCATCAACAGTAACCGCACAAAGTGGCGTATTTGTAAAACTAAATATCACTAGTAGCTGTAATAATACCAATGCAACGATTTACTTGAGTATAGATTTTGGCAAAAATATAATCCACATTATCAATTACAGACATTTCGGCGCAACAACATCGTCTACAGTCTTAAATAACGATTCAGCAAATGTATATTCTGAATCAAGCACAAACGGTAAATTAAAATTTATATTCATAAATAATGCGTTGTACATTCAGCGCCTGTCAACGCCATGTGCGGGTAGTACTTATCAAGTTACAAATTCATGTTACTCATTGGCTTCGCAACAAGTTCTAGATGTAAATAAATTTGTATCATCAGGTTTGGCAACGGTTATTGCCTATCCAAATCCTACAAAAGGAATTTTCAATATAGACACCAAAACAAATACCGACGATTTTAATTTGAGTTTTTACAGTATTGATGGTAAATATATTACTCCAATATTTGAAAAGACAGATACAAACATTTTGAAAGTAAACATGGATCAGTATGCAGAAGGTTTATATTTTGTGATATTGTACAATAAAATGGAAGACAAGTATAATTATTTAAAAATTATTAAAGAATAGTTCAAAGCATATAAAACTTAAAATTTAAAAATCATGAAATTAAAATGTACCATCATCGCTTTTTTACTTTTTCAATTGGGGTTTTCTCAAGATACCAAAATGAGTATCAGAGAGTATATTAATTTCTCTGATTTACCTGCTAAAAGTAGTGAAACGCCTTCATGGGCTGCCTTATTTTATACAAACCCAGAACAAATAAATGTTACGAAATTAAAAAAAGAAATAAACGATTGGGTATTGCTTGAAAAAAAAGAGCGGCGTGAACAAAAAGCTGCACACAGTAGTTCGCAAGAAAAAGAACCAGAAAACGAATTAAAAGAAGGTATTTCTGAAATTCCGATTGTTCGATTTGCAATCGATTTTATACGCAAAATACCAAACTCTTGGATAGATGAGTCGGGATATATTGTAATGCCTACTAAAAACGATTTTTTAAAAAATGCCGAAAATGAAGAAAAAACCAGAACCACAACTAATAAGCAAGCTGTTGTGGGCAATAATTGGTCTCAAATTGGATCCATTGAAATAGTAAAAGATAACAACCAAATAGTAAGCAGCACTAATATATTTTATATTAGCATTTCGCCATCATCAACAAATATTAGATTGGCAAGTAGCCAAACAGGTGCGCAATATAAAACTACCGATGGTGGTGCGAATTGGAATTATTTAAACAATTACACTGGTCCAAGTGCCTTTCATCCTACTGATGCCAATAAAATAATAGTAGCAAGTAATCCTATCAGACTTAGCACAGACGGTGGCACCTCATGGGCAATGCGACCCATATTTACCACACCTAATAAAATTATCTGGTCTGGCGACGGCAACACAGTAGTAGTAGCTACCGAGCAAGGCATTTATGTTTCTAGCAATGCCAGTGCAGGCGCAACATTTAGTCAAAAACAAACAGGCAATTTTATGGATGTTGATTTTAAACCCGGTAGCTCTACTATAGCCTATGCGATCACCAATACCGGTGCTTTTTACAAAACAACCGACGGTGGCTTAACGTGGATATTAAAACCCACAAGCTATACCCCAAATACCAATAAAAATGGTTTTTTAGTATCCGTTACTGCTG
Source organism: Flavobacterium sp. (assembly GCA_043772535.1). GTDB lineage: Bacteria > Bacteroidota > Bacteroidia > Flavobacteriales > Flavobacteriaceae > Flavobacterium. The sequence continues at coordinate 65,050 of JAYVGC010000075.1, forward strand.
CTAACCCAAATTTAGTATCTATTGCTTGTTTAACTGGTGCTTCTTTCGATACCGATAATGCTGTCGAATTGATTAAAAGTACAAATAGCGGTGAAAGTTTTGCGCCACTTTCTATTACTACTATTAATTATTCGCAAGGTTTTTACGATTTTGTATTTGAAATTGCACCTAACGACGTAAATACCTATTTTTTTGGTGTTTGCTCTTTTTATAAATCAACAGATGGCGGTTTAAATTTTACACTAATTGGCGGTTATGGCGGAAATTTTGGTACACATCCTGATATTCAAGACATGGTAGTTTTTAACAATACAGTAGTCGTTGCCACAGATGGCGGCGTGAGTGAATCTACCGATAATTTTACAAATGTTTCTAACTGGCGTAGCACCTGTAAAGGTTTAAATTCACTAGACTATTGGGGGTTTGACCAAGGTTTTAATACCGATCAAATGGGGGGAGGCAAATTTCATAATGGCAATAATATTTATAACCCGAATTGGGGTAATGGAAAATCGCTACATATTGGTGGTGCTGAAGAGGCTGATGGAAAGGCTATTTTTAGCAGACCTAACTCTTTAAATTTTTCAGGACCAAACTACTTACCCTATTATCAAATGGAAAAAGTTTTTAAATTGGTTGATGTTGATTATAATTCAACAATAACAAATTCGTATGCGTTTACCATGTTTAATAATCAATTTTATTTTGGGGCTCGCAATAGCGATACCACTTCAAATACAACCAGCAGTAATATTATTTATGCAGGCTATAATAATGATGTAGTAGTATCATACAATAGTGGCCTTAGTAATCAAGTTTTAAAAAATTTCGATTCACGAGTATGGGACATTAAAACAACCCGAAAAGATGATAAAGTAATTTACGTAATGACCGAATCGTCAGGTCTTTATAAAACTATAGATTGCGGATTAAATTGGACATTATGTAACATGACCTTTAACAATATTAATTTAATGCCAAACGGACTTGATTGCTATATTGACGTATCGCAAACCAACGCCAACGAAATTTGGTTAATTCAAAATAAAGAATATACAAACGAACGCGTATTTAAAAGTATTGATGGCGGACAAGTATGGACTAATTTAAATACAACTGCTTTAAATGATTTTCAAGTAAAACAAATAGTACACCAATACGGCTCGAACGGTGGTGTATATTTGATAGGACATATCAGCGGAATAGCAAAATGTTACTATCGTAATAATACCATGACCGATTGGACTAACTATTCATCTAATTTAATGCCATATACCGCAACCGCTCGAAATGTATTTTTAAAAGCATCTTACTTTAAAGAAAAATTGCGTGTAGCAGGAGCAATGGGAATTCAGGAAATTTCATTTTACGAAAAAAGCAATCCAGTGGCACAGCCAACCACAAGCGTAAAAGAAGTGTGCGTAAACCAAGAAATAAAATTTAACGACTACAGTATTCTTAATTATACTGGAGCAAGCTGGCAATGGTCGTTTTCAAAAATACC
>JAYVGC010000076.1:0-9039 GCA_043772535.1 Flavobacterium sp.
CTCATTTTTTAACAATAACAATTGTGGATTGTGCTGCTGTTTTTTCGAGAAAAAATTATAGAGATGTCGTTATTGAACGCTTTGATTTTTGTATCAAAAACAAAGCAAATATTTTGTATAGTTATGTAATAATGAGCAATCATAATAACATGATTATTCAATCAAATGATGGTCAATTGCTTGATTTAATTCGTGATTTTAAAAAATTTACTTCTAAAACTATTAGATAAAATTCAAACAGATCCAGAAAGCAGAAGAGAATGGATGTTAGAAAGATTCAAATTAGCACGTATCATAGCTTGTTTAAAAACTGCGTGGGCGCTTCTGCTACTCTACCTACCGCCGTATTGCCCCTCAAACAAGTATATTTTGGGTTTATACTCTAAAAAATAAACGCGCAATTGCGTTAAAATACTTTTCGGCAAGTTAACATATCGGTCTTTTTTTCCTTTTGCACGCTCTAGCAACACCAGCATTTGCTTACTATCAATATCAGTTATTTTTAAATTAACAACTTCCGAAACTTGCAAACCCATGCCATAACTCAGTTTTAACATCGTATTGTGTTTTAAATTGGTGGTACAGTCAAAAACTCGTTTTATATCATTGGCATGAATTACTTTTGGTAACTTTTTTTCTTTTTTTTCCTGTGAATTTCAAAAAAAAATTTTTCGCGATGTAGCACTTTTTCAAAAAAAATTTTACCGCATTCATCCTGCTGTGCATTGTGTTTTCGGATAATTTTAACTCATTTATGCACTATAAAAAATAATTTCGAACAGTATTTTCGTCACAAATAAATGCATCACGGTTTTTTAATAAAAATAAAAATTGCGACAACTCATTTTGATACGTTTTAACGGTATTGGTACTATAACCTTTAAGCTGCAGCTTTTCAATAAATCGTTTTAAATGGGGCTTATTAATAGCGTTTATTTTTGCCATCGCACGTTTGCCTTTATTTTTTAAAGGCAGTTCAAATAAATTTCTATAATAGTCATTATCAGCAACATATTATTTCTTATTACTGTTGCTCCACTTTGTTCCAACTAGGTTTTTTTACCCACGCAATTAGTTCATTATCAATTTTAAAACCAATAAATATAACGGCTTTTTCGCGATGAAACCCAATAGTGTAGTCAATTTTTTGGTTAATCATACAATAATAATTTATTGTACAATATAGTAAAAAAAATTATGTTATAAATTAAATATTTTGGGCGTTACCCATTTTGTTTTTTTTAACTGCTTCGTTCCTCGCATAAAAAAATGGGTCGGGCAGTCCGTTCCCGCTTTTTTGTTGCGGGCCCCAAAAGGCCCGCAACAAAAAGAGCTCCACTGCCGTCCCTAACGCACAGTAGATTCTATAAAAAAATGTATATACCTAAACTATCTCGTTGTAAATAAAACAGAAAAAAAATATTTATTTTTATGTAAATAATATTTTACATTTGTGTTTAGCATTTAAACTCATAATAATGAAAACCACAATATACTTTATTACAACTTTACTTGTTGCATTACTTACTATTTCGTGTAAAAAATACGATGCTTTTGGCAATGAAATTAAAAGTTATAACGAAATACAAAAAGCAAATTGGTTAGTAGGCGAGTGGCAACACACAACCGACAGCACCAACTTAGTTGAAACGTGGAAACGTGAAAACGACAGTACTTTAACTGCAACGTCTTATTTTATTCAAAATAAAAAGGATACGTTGCACCGTGAAAGTATCGAATTAGTACAAAATAATAATTTACTAATTTATACAACCACAATTACAGGTGAAAATAACGATGAACCCATCGTTTTTCAAAAAACCATCGAAACTGAAACCGAATTAATATTTGAAAATCCGAATCACGATTATCCTCGCAAAATTATTTATAAAAAAAGGGCAGCCCAGCAATTACAAGTTACTATTTTTGGAACAGTAAATAAAAAAAGTGAAAATCAGGTGTACACAATGACTAAAACTTAATAAATAGTATTTGTATTTATTGACTCATAACGAATTTATAAATGCTAACAATTCATTTCGCTTTTGCAATGAAAGTTGCTTAAATTGTGCTCTTGAATTTTGTGCTTCGCCACCATGCCACATTATGGCTTCGGTTAAGTTTCTTGCACGTCCGTCATGCAAAAAAGTAGTATGCCCATTCACAATTTGGGTTAATCCTATTCCCCATAAAGGTCTTGTTTTCCATTCATTCCCAGTTGCTAAGTAATCTGGGCGGTTGTCGGCCAATCCGCTTCCCATATCATGCAATAATAAATCAGTGTAAGGATAAAAAGTCTGATTTGAAATAGATGCAATGGCATTGTACCCAGATTGTTGTTTGGGTGTATGGCATTTTACACAACTAATTTCTTCAAACGTTTTAGCACCACGCCGTACGTCTAAATTATTTATATTTCGAGCAGCGGGAACGGCTAGTGTTTGACAATACAAAGTTACCGCATCTAATATAGCGTTCGATATTTCGGGATCATCATTCAATCCATCTTGACCATTACTTTGATTAAAACCAGTTTCGTTTGGAAAAACATAATTTGTAATTCCCATATCTTCTACGTAAGCACTTGCACATTGCACTAAAATAGAGGACGAATTGGCTTTCCAACCAAAACGACCAATTTTGGTTTGCTTCAAAAAGGGATCCCATACGTAGTTCGCTTTGCCTGATATTCCATCGCCGTTAGCGTCATTAAGGTCTTCTTGTGCTAATAAATTTGCTTCAGATATGCCTTCTAACAATCCTAATCCAAAAACGGGAGTTGCAATTCGGGGTGATAACATGATGACCGCTGGCAAGGCTATATACGGGTCAATTAATGTAAAAATAGGTTTTCGTAAATTTACAACCGTGCCATCGTTTAATGTTTCAGTGGTTGTACTAAAAACAACTTGATAGCGTGCCTCGGGAACAGTACCGAATATTGCTTGATTTTGAATTTGTGTTCCAAAACCAGGTATAGGATTTGGGCTACCATTTAACCCAAAACCTGCAATGCTACCGCGCAGTAGCAAGCCACTTAAATTGGTAATATTGCTAGGAAATGCCGATCGACCGTCTTTTATGTGGCACGAAACGCATGAAGTGTTGTTAAATATCGTTCCTAAACCGGCATTCACAATTGATGGAGCGGTAACAAAAGCTTGTTCAAATTGGGCATCGCCAAAAGCATGATTAGTAAAATCTGTTCCGGTTGCATTAGGTGCTACCGTACTAAATGCTGTGCTATTATCTGAAAAAACTGTTGTACCACCTCCAGCCAATTGGCGTTCGGTTAAATCGGGTAAATCTTCATAAATTTCATTTGCATCGTTTTTTGAGCAGGACGAAGTTAAGATTGAGATTAGGGCAATTGGGAGTAGAATTTTATTCATGTAAGGTATTTTTATGAAGCTAGTTTTAATCGTAATTACACATGAAGGTACACTATGAAAACTATATATATCATAACACCTGAAACGTACGAAGTGTTTAAAATTAAAATATTTATTATACTTTAAGGTCTAAAAATGAGTACGTTTCACGTGTTGTAATATACAATTTTGTAGTATATTTTATGTTATTATTTGGAGTTTGTATATTGTTTGCAATTTATTTTTTTGCCACAACGTGTATTGCGGCACGCAGGCAACATGTATACCTTACAAACTCGACAATAAGTCTTTAACAGCACCATCTAATAATAGTTGCACTTCTATAACTTTGGATTGTGCATTTGCAACGCCTAGTCTATCATTAACAATTGCACTTGCAAACGATCCTGAAATAGCTGTAATTGCATCAATAGCAGTTACAATTTTATTTTTTAGAAGCGCATCTAAGTCAGGTCTTCTGATTTTTACAATATCGGTTAATCCTTTGCCATCCAATCCATTGTAATCGCCAAGATAAATATTTTGAATGCCACGAAGATTATTAAGTAAATCTAATTTTGAACTTTTGCTGTACTGTGACTCGTCTAAGTTTGCGTTAGCCACTCCGCCAATCCCACCGTTCAAAGCATTTTCTATTTTTGTATTCGCTACTTCGTCTGCTGTACCTATAATTCCATCTATTAATTCTATAAGTGCTGATTTTTGGGAAGTATAAATTGTACTGTTAGATTGCCCTGCATTAATTAAATTGGCCACATAGTTGTCTTTGGTAGATAACCAATTATTGTACAAATTTAAGGCTCTAAAAGCTAAATCTGTACAAGTTGCTTGGAGGTATAAAATATCTCTATCTGTTAAATCATTTGCTGATTTTGTTCCATGTAAGCCCCAAGCTAAATATTCAATAGTATGAAAACCTCTTGCTTCATTATTAGTGTTTAGCAACGCCGCATTAATGGTTGATGTGCTTGTTAAAATTGAATTTATAGAAGTAGTGTTTACAGGCCAAGAATCGACGGCTATGTCAATAATGCCAATAGCACCGTCGGTTAAAACAGGACCAAATGCAAAACTTTCAGATTTTTCCCATGGTACTCGAGCATTCAACCAGGCGTTTTTTAAGGCTGTAAGTGCAACAGTATTACCTACTGCCAATTCATCTGATGCTAACTTTAATTCAATTGATTTTAAGTTAAAATCTTTTAAAGTTTCAGTAATTACGTTTGTACTAATGTCGGTTAAAACGGCTTTGTACAGTTCTAAATTTTTATCTGTTGGGTTTGTCAATTCGTCTGTATTTGGATTGCAACTCGCAATAGTTGACATAATTAGTGTAAGAAAACCGAATTTTAATATCGTTTGTTTCATAATGCAAAAAAGGGTTATAAAAGTTAAATATGTTAGTATTAAATGGACTAAAAATTATTTTACAAAAGTATTTACTATCTTTATTAATTCCAAATAAATACTTATTTATTTTTAATGAATCTTGATAAGAAAATATGTAATTTATAAACAACTGATTTGTAGTGATATAATATATTTTTTGAAAAGTTTATAATATTTAATTAGAATAAATATAAATAAAATTTTGATTCTATAAAAAAGTAAAACTATATTTGCATCGTTATTTTTAATTATTCCAAATAACAAAATATATAACGTAAAACCATTTTAAAATGAATTTAAAAAAAATTATATTAGGTAGTACATTAATTTTTTGTAGTCAATTAACAACAGCACAACAAACTACAACTTTAGAAGAAGTTAAAATTGAAACCATAAAAACAGTAAACGGCGTTGGGCATTTGCCACAATCTAAAGATGGTATTATATACGCAGGAAAAAAAACTGAAGTAATTTTAGTTGATAGTTTAGATGCAAACAAAGCAATAAATAATACGCGACAAATTTTAGGTAGAATACCGGGATTGAACATTGTAGAAACCGAAAGCAGTGGCTTTACTGCCAACGGAATTGCAACCCGAGGATTAAATCCGGTGCAAAGTATTGAAATGAATACTAGACAAAACGGGTATACTATTTCGGCCGATACTTATGGATATAATGAAGCGTATTATATACCTGCTATGGAGGGAGTAAGCAGAATTGAAATGGTTCGTGGTGCCGCATCATTGCAGTTTGGTGCTCAATTTGGCGGTATGGTAAATTATGTAACCAAAGACGCTCCTAAAAACAAGCCTTTTGAATTTATTACGTCACAAACCTTAGGGAGTTTCGGACTTTATAATTCTTTTAATTCGATTGGTGGAAATTATAAAAAATTGAGTTATTACAGTTTTATTCAATACCGATATATGGACGGATATCGACCTAATAGTGAACAATCTCAACTGTCAGGATTTGGAAAAATACAGTATACACACTCTAATAAATTGAACTTTGGCGTTGAATATTCGCTATTACGTAACAAATTAAAAATGCCTGGTGGTTTAACTGACGATCAGTTTTATGCCAATCCGCAACAATCAACTCGAGGCAGAAACTGGCTGGAAAGCCCGTGGAATGTAGTTACTGCATTCGTAAATTATAACCCATCTAAAAAAAGTACTTTAGGTTTTAAAACTAGTTATTTATTCAGTAACAGGGCTTTGGTATGGCGCAATGAAGACGGCGGACCTGAAGCCGAAGACGGCATTGATGTAACAACAAATCAGTTTGTACCAAGAGAAGTTGGGAAAGAGGCAATGAAAAATGCGACTACTGAAATTCGCTATTCGCAAAAATATACTTTATTTAATCAAGAATCAACATTGGCCGCTGGCTTGCGACACAGTTTGGCTTGGTTTACGCGTCAAGGTGGCGGCGAAGGAACCACTGCAAGCGATTTTGAGCTTAGTATTCAAGGCGACTGGGGTTACAACTTAGATTTTACAACCACAAATTTGGCACCATTTGTAGAAAACATTTTTAAAATATCAGATCGGTTTTCGATAACACCAGGTTTTAGATTAGAATATTTAAAAAGCACTATTAAAGGTAAAAAAGATTCAGATGGTGAAATTCAGACCGTGAATGAAGCAAAAACTCGAACTTTTGCTTTATTTGGAATAGGAACAGAATTTAAAACTTCTAAAAATACCAATATATACGCAAATATTTCGCAGGCATATCGCCCAGTTGATTATAGTCAGTTAGAACCTTTTGGAGTAACGTCAAAAATTGATCCAAATATGAAAGATTCAAATGGTTTCAATTCAGATCTAGGATTTCGAGGAACGGTAAGTAATTATTTAAACTTTGATTTTGGAACTTTTTATATGGCTTACAATAACCGAATAGGTGTTTTGGTAGGAGAATACCCCGTGTCAGGTTACACTTATGCCATCAGAAAAAATATTGCAAACAGTGTTCATAAAGGAATTGAAACTTATATTGAATTTAATATTTTAAAATTTGCTGACTCAAAATCAACCCACGGTTTGAGTATTTTTAATTCTTTTGGATACACCGATGCGCAGTATACAACAGGCGAATTTAAAGGAAAACGAGTAGAAACTGCCGTAAAAGTAATTAATCGTGTTGGATTGATTTTTGGATCAAAAAACTTCTCTTCAACATTTCAAGTAAATTACACGGGAGATGCGTTTGGCGATGCTTCAAATGCAAAAGTAAGCAGTGATCCTTTAGCGGGTTACATTCCCGCATATACGGTACTCGATTTTAGTGCGCATTATCGTTTTGAACACATTTCGTTCAAATTCGGTGTTAACAATATTGCTAATAAAAACTATTTTACCCGAAGAACAGATGAATATCCTGGACCAGGAATAATTCCTGCCGTAGGGCGAAGTTTTTATTGCGGGTTGACGGCAAAATTTTAAATGTTAAAAAATTTGCTTATTTATATACTAATTAACATTTATACTTTAGCTGTTTTGGCGCCTTACTTGATTGCTTCGTTTCTAGCAATGATTGGTCGGGATTTTCTTTACACTATTTTTTAAGCCAAAAAAAGCCTAAAAAAATATTATTTTCATTGCAAACGAAGTCTAGCAAACTCTTATGGCAATAAAACCAAAGTGAGCTAATTGTTAACGTACAATGCATTATCGAATAGCGTTTAGCAAAAAAATTACAATCAAAAATCCCCCAAAACGTTTTACGATGTATGGGGGATTTTTATATTGATATTTAAAAATATGCTATTTTATAAAATGAACACCTAATTTATAGTCATTTCAAAATTGAAACGGCATATTTTTAAATTAAATTTTAACTAAATACCTACAAAATTATTTGGTGAAATCAGTAACAATTCAGCTTTAATTTCATCAGATACGGCTAGTGTACCAATAAAATTATGAATTGCCATTTTATCAATAATTGTATTAGTTCGTGTTAACTCTTTCAAGGCTTCGTACGGATTTGGATAACTTTCACGGCGTAATATTGTTTGAATCGCTTCAGCAACAACAGCCCAGTTTTTGTCTAAATCATCTGCAAATTTTGGTTTGTTCAAAAGTAGTTTGTTCAGCCCTTTTAAAGTTGCCTCAAATGCAATTAGTGTATGACCAATGGGCACACCAATGTTTCGTAAAACGGTACTGTCTGTTAAATCGCGTTGCAATCGTGATAGCGGTAATTTGGCCGAAAGATGTTCAAAAACAGCATTTGCAATACCCAAATTACCTTCGCTATTTTCAAAATCAATCGGATTTACTTTATGCGGCATTGCACTCGAACCAATTTCACCTTCTTTAATTTTTTGTTTAAAATAATCCATCGATACATAAGTCCAAATGTCTCGGTCTAAATCGATTATAATAGTATTGATGCGTTTTAATGCGTCAAAAAAAGCGGCAAAATGATCGTAATGTTCTATTTGAGTAGTAGGAAATGAATGCTGCAATTCCAATGTTTGCTCGACAAAAGTGCTGCCAAATTTTTTCCAATTAATGTGCGGATATGCAACGTGGTGTGCATTAAAATTTCCGGTAGCACCACCAAATTTTGCTGCAAATGGTATGTTAAACAGTAGTCGTAGTTGCTCTTCCAACCGTTCTACAAACACCAAAAATTCTTTACCCAGTCGGGTAGGAGATGCAGGTTGTCCGTGGGTGCGTGCCAGCATCGAAATATCTTTCCATTCTACTCCTAATTCTTTTAATTTTGCAATTAATGCAACTAGTGACGGTAAATAAATATTTTCAAACGCTTGTTTTGTCAGTAGTGGTATGGCCGTGTTATTTATATCTTGCGATGTTAATCCAAAATGAATAAACTCTTTATATTGAGACAAACCTAAAGTTTCAAATTTATCTTTGATAAAATACTCGACTGCTTTTACGTCGTGGTTGGTTGTTTTTTCTGTTTCTTTTATCCAAAGTGCGTCTTCGGTTGAAAAGTTTTTGTAAAGGTTGCGCAATGCATCAAATAAATTTGAACTTACTCCTGAAAGTTGGGGTAAGGGCAACTCGCATAACGAAATAAAATATTCTATTTCGACCAAAACTCTGTATTTTATTAATGCTTCTTCCGAAAAATAGGGCGATAACGATTTTGTTTTACTTCGGTAACGACCATCAATAGGTGAAACTGCGTTTAATTCTGTTAAAATAGACATTGTTTTTGTTTTTTGCAAAGATAAGGTTTTGTGGTTGTAAGTATGTTGTAGTGCAAAAAA
>JAYVGC010000077.1:0-3640 GCA_043772535.1 Flavobacterium sp.
AAGCCTAAAAGCAACGAGAATTTGGCTTTCTGAATTAAAAAACAAAGTATAAATTAAACGCAAAAAATTGCAATAGAAACTTGAAACCGCCTAAAAAAACAAAATGCTAATAAACTTCCTTACAGACAAATACGACCTTAATCAAGGACAAAAAAAACTTGTTGAACTGTTAGACAAATTTCTAACAAGTGACGAAAGTTGTTTCTTATTGAAAGGTTATGCAGGTACAGGTAAAACCTTTTTAATGAAAGGACTTACAGACTATTTAAAATCTATAAAGAGGGAATTTAGGATTTCTGCACCAACAGGACGAGCTGCAAAAGTAATTTCAAAGAAAACGAAACATAAGGCATATACAATTCACAAATCTATTTATTCAAGTACAGATATTGTTGAGTACGAAAATGTAAAAGAAGAAGGAGGAGAAACGTTTAAGTTTTTCTATAACTTACGAAATAACGAAGACCCAACAGACACAATTTATATTGTTGATGAAAGCTCTATGATTTCTGATGTTTATTCCGAGGGTGAATTTTTCCGTTTTGGAAGTGGTCATTTGTTGACAGACTTAGTAAAATTTACAGCTATTTTAAATCAATCAAATAGAAAAATTATTTTTATTGGCGATGATGCACAGCTAACACCATATAACTGTAACTATTCCCCAGCATTAAGTGCAGAATTTTTAACAACAAACTTCGGTTTTAGCATTATTGAAAATGAATTAACGCAAGTTGTACGTCAAGCAGACAATAGTGGTATTTTAAAAAATGCAACAACTATACGACAAGCAATAAAGAATAATAGGTTTGGACAAATTGTAATTGATATGCAATATCAAGACACAACAGAAACAAAACTTGAGGACTTAAAAGAAAAGTATTTTTCTGTTTGCAATTCACCAAAAGATGAAGAAACAATTATTGTTGCTCATTCAAACAATACAGTTAAAGAGTATAACGAATTTGTAAGAACTCATTTTTTCCCTAACCAACCACTTATAACAAAAGACGATAAAGTTATAATTGTTTCCAACAATTATAATCAACCCATTGAGGTTATGAATGGCGATTTTGGAATAATTCACGAAGTCAGTCAAATTCCATATTCAAGAAAAGTTCCTCTGAAAAAGAAACTTAAAAATGGGAGCGTTATACAAAAAGACATTACACTAACATTTAGAGAAGTAAAATTAATTTTAAAAGATGAACATGAAAAAGAACACATCTTAACCTGCAACATCATTGAAAATTTGCTTTATTCTAATGAAAGAGATTTAAGTTCCGATGAAACAAAAGCATTGTATGTAGATTTTAAAATACGCAATCCCAATTTAAAAGCAGGTACTACAGAATTAAAAGATGCCTTGCGAAAAGATAAATACTTCAATGCATTAAGAGTTAAATTTGGATATGCTATTACTTGCCATAAAGCACAAGGCGGAGAATGGAAAAATACGTTTGTCAATTATAAAGCATCAATGGGTTATTTTAACTCATCTTATTTTCGTTGGGCTTATACAGCAACAACAAGGGCAAAAGAACATTTGTACTGCATAAATCCACCAAAGTTTGGAGTATTAGGCAACGTACAACCCAAAATAGAAATTCAATATACAGAGAGAGAAGATTTATTTACACTTAATAAAGAAGTAACCGAATTTGAAATACCATTCAGTTTGGACACAGAAAATCCTTTTTTACAAAATATTTTCTATGCAGTTTGGGAAGTAATAAAAGATAAAGAAATTAACCTTGATAAAATTGTTTCCCATCCATTCTTACAGCATTACCATTTTTCAGATGAAAATAATAGAGTTGTTTTCCACATTAATTATAACGGTAAAAATAAAATTTCAAGCATATTATTAAAATCAGAAAAAACAGAATTTGCTGAAAAGGTTAATCTATTTCTACAAAAAATAGCAAACAAATTTATCATTATCATTGGTGAAGAAAGCAATGTAGAACAAATCAATGAATTTGAATTCCCAACAGATAAACAATTTTTAAAAGAAATGTTTGATAAGCAAACTGACCTTTTAAAATTATCAAGTATAAAAATTATTTCTATAGTTCACAACAATTATAATGACGAATACAAGTATTCAAAAAATGGCTTGATTGCAACTATAATTTTTGATTATAAGCAGAATGGTCGTTTCACAACAAAGAGACCTGTTCCAAATAAAACTACTTCTACTGAACTTCTTAACGAAATAATTTCACATCTTCACAATGACAATTAGAGAATTAAGAGATAACGCAACAAATCTTCGTAAATCAAAGCAATTTAAAGATGCTATTGCTATTTACGAACAACTTTGGGCTGAAAGCAAAGAAGAATGTAACCAATGGGATGGTTGGTCTTATGCTTTTTGTTTACAAAACACCCAACAGTATGAAAAAGGAATTGAGATTGCAAAATATACACTTGAAAAATATCCTCAATTCCCCAACACAAAAAACGTTTATTGTTGGTGTCTCTATTATGTAAAAATCAAACCCCCTGTAAACAATGAAGACGACTTTATAAATTCGGCAAATGAAATAGTTACTCATTGCATACAAGAAAAATATTCACCTTTTGCTATAACAGTTTTCAAAGTTGCCAACCATATCAACAACAAACCAGCCTACAATGCTGAAAAAATATTTGAATGGATTTCAAAATTAAATCCTGAATTATTAGATGATACAGTCGGAAATATTACAGAAAAAGATACAGGAAAAGAAAGAGAATTGGCATCTGATAAAGAAAAATATTATTCTCTAGTAATCAATGCCCTTTTTGAAAGAAAAGAATTTGAAAAGTGTTTGCAAACTTGCGATTTTGCATTAAATATTTTTTCAAAATTCCACTACGATAATGATATTTGGTTTAAGCGTAAAAAAGCACAATGCTTTTTAAACACAAACGAATTTGAAAAATCATTGACGATTTATGAAGAGATTTTAAAAAGAAAATCTGATTGGTTCATAAAGCACGAAATGGCAGAACTTTATCTTAAAATGAACAATTTAGATAAAGCAATAAAATTTGCTTGTGATGCTGCATTAAGTTTTGGCGATGCAGACAAAAAGATGAAATTATACGAACTTTTGGCAAACCTTACCATTAAAAAAGGAGAAAAAGAAATTGCAAAAAAGCACATTGCATTAGTTTACACAATTCGTGAAGAACACGAATGGAATTTGGAAAAAATATCAAATACAATTACAAAATTTGAAGTAAACATTATAGACTTAAAAGATGCAAGAAATCAAGAGAGAGAATTAAAAAAGGATTGGGAAGTTCTTATGTTTGCTGACAAAGAATTGAGTATTGGAATTATACATTCATTATTACCAAATGGAAAAGCAGGGTTCATCAGGACAACAGAGAAAAAATCTTATTATTTTGACCTTCGTAATTTTGTTGGCAGAAAAGAATTAGCGATACCAGAAAAAGAAGTTACTTTTTTTCTTGAAGACGGCTTTGACACAAAGAAAAATCAACCTACTAAAATAGCAGTAAATGTGAGAACAAAAAAATAACATCGCCTAACAGCGGTTCCTATGTAAAGCAATTAAAGTTATCAACAACTTTTAATTTGGGCGATATGTAGTTTTTTTTCGAGTATAAAATGCCGTTCCAACGG
>JAYVGC010000078.1:0-3638 GCA_043772535.1 Flavobacterium sp.
ATTAAATTGTTCTATACTTTCCTCCCACTTAACTACAAGATTACCTAAAAAGGTGTTTTCAACACTTTTAGAAATCTCTGTATATATTTTTGAATAGCTATCAGGATAAATAGCGGTTCCTGAAGCAGAAATTATGTGTTTAACTTGGTGCGGATTTTTTTTAAGTGTATTAAAAAGTAAATTTGCAGAGAGTACGCGACTTTCAATTAATTCTTGTTTGTAATCGCTTGTCCAACGCTTTGCTATTGTTGCTCCGGCAAGATGAATAATTACATCTACATTTAACAAGCAATTTTCGTCAATTTTTGCCTCTTTTGGATTCCAATAAAAGCCGTTATAATGCTCTTTATTTACTATTTTTTGCGATGCTGTAGTAAGGTAGTTTACCGAATGATTATTTTTTAAAAGAAGTTGCACTAATTCGGTTCCAATTAAACCAGTAGCGCCCGTAACTAAAATTTTCATTTTGTTTTTTTATTCAAATTTACACCTATAACTAAGGTACAAAATGTTAATTGTATTTCGTTTAACGTATTTTATTTTAATCTAACACTCCATTCAAAATCCATTTCAGAAACTTGATCGCCATTTTCATTTACTCCAATTGATTTCATCCAAAAAGTTTGACCTTGGCTTGTAGCGATGGTTTGTTGTATTGCATCTTTAATTAAATGACCGTCAGTACAAGTAAATGTGATGCGACCGCTGGCTTTTTTAGAAAAATTACTTTTATTATTGGCTACCAGCATCGATATTTTTTTGCCGCTTTCTTTAATTTGATCTATAACCATTGCACCAGTTGCTAATTCGGCCGCCATTGCTTGAACTGCAAAATACATTGAATTAAAGGGGTTTTGATTGATCCAGCGGTGCTTAACTGTAACCACACATCGTGAATTATCTATTTGTTTCACTCGTACGCCACACCAAAAAGCTGACGGTAATTTAAAAAACAAAAATTTATTGTACTGGGAAGGAGAAATTGGCATAAATAGTGCTGGTTTTTATAATATATTTACAAATATACACAAAATAGTAGGCACGCATAGTGTTTGATAAAAGTTAAATAAAAGTTAATATTAAATACTATGTATAACATAATACCTTTTTTTAACTGTATCTTTGTATAAGAAATTAATGTAGTATCACAAGTAGTATACGTAAAACAAAAATCACAAAGTCAAATCAAAATAAATTAAATCAAAAACAAATGAAAAACAACGAAAAAAACACCGCTACAATTTTGCATCTAAGTGCTTTAAGTCAATATTTGCTTCCGTTTGGAAATTATATTGTACCCACAATTATTTGGAGTACTAAAAAAGATGATTCAGAATTTATAAATCAACAAGGAAAAAATGTATTGAATTTTCAATTATCTATTTTTTTATATTCTATAATCTTATTATTAATTGGAATCCCAATTTTAATTTACAGATTATTACATAATACAAATTTAGATGCTTTTATAAATGGAAATCATAATTTTGAAACGCTAAATCATGAAAATTTGACTGGTTTAATGCTCGCATTTGCACTTGCCATCTTTCTGTTTGTTGTTTTAAAAATAACAGAATTTGTATTGATAATAATTGGAGCGGTTACGGCATCTAACGGTCAAATTTATAAATATCCTCTATCTATCAATTTTATTAAATAAAAAAATGAGTTTCATCATCAATCAAAATCAAATCAAATACAGAAATGTTAATCAAAAAAAATAAATTATGAATATTGAAAACACAAAGGCGCAAATGCGAAAAGGCGTTCTCGAGTTCTGCATCTTATCGGTCTTAAAAGCAAAAGATGCTTACACCTCTGAGATATTAGAGACCTTAAAAAGTGCAAAATTATTAGTGGTTGAAGGTACAGTCTACCCTCTTTTAACCCGACTAAAAAATGATGGCTTGCTAAATTATAGATGGGAAGAGTCGACATCAGGACCACCACGAAAATATTACGGATTAACCGAACTTGGAAAAACTTTTTTAAACGAATTAAACGGTACTTGGACTGAATTATCAGACGCCGTAAACATTATAACCAATCAAAACTAATTGTTATGAATAAAACAGTAAATATTAATATAGGTGGATTATTTTTCAATATTGATGAAAATGCCTTTCAAAAATTATCTCGTTATTTTGATGCAATAAAGCAATCCCTTTCAAATTCTAATGGACAAGAAGAGATTATGAAAGATATCGAAATACGGGTAGCCGAGCTGCTTCAAGAAAAACAATTAAGCGACAAACATGTGGTAAACTTGACCGATGTCGATGCTGTAATATCAGTTATGGGACAACCAGAGGACTACCGTATTGATGAAGAAAATGGAGCGTCATCAAATGAATTTTCTACAAAAAATACGATAGTAAAAAAACTATATCGCGATAAAGAATCATCGCTCGTAGGCGGTGTTTGTGCCGGTTTAGGTCATTATTTTGGAATTGACACTGTTTGGATTCGCATTTTTTTATTCGTGCTAGTATGGTTTTGGGGTACTGGCGTATTGGCCTACATTATTTTATGGATTGTAATGCCAGAAGCCGTTACTACATCTGAAAAATTAGAAATGAAAGGTAGCCCTGTAAACATTTCGAATATCGAAAAAAAGGTGCGTGAAGAATTTGAAAATGTATCACAAAAATTTAAAAATGGCGAATTTGATGAATTAGGAAACAGCATTAAAACGGGTGCTGAACGAGTTGGAAATAATTTAGGGGATGTAATTATTTCGATTTTTAAAATATTTGCAAAAGTTCTAGGAGGTTTAATTATTGTGCTTTCAGCAACATCGTTAATTGGAATTTGCATAGTAAGTATAGTAATGCTATTTTCAACCGCATTGCCCACAAATACCGTTTTTAACTACATACGCACTCCAATTGGACTAGAAACACCACTATGGATTCAAGGAATTTTGTTTCTTTTGGCCGTTGGAATCCCTTTCTTTTTTCTATTGATATTAGGATTAAAGTTATTGATATCAAATTTAAAATCAATTGGAAACATAGCAAAATATACACTTTTAGCACTTTGGATCATTGCTATGTCGCTATTAATTGGATTGGGAGTAAATGAAGTATCACAATTAGCGTTTGATGGAAAAATAGTTCAAAAGCAAGAAATTACGATGAAGCCCAACGATACTTTGTTTTTAAAATTTAAGAATAATGATTTTTATGATAAAAAAATTGACGGAAATGTTGACTTTAGATTGAGCCAAGACGAAAATGGAAAAACTGTAATTTACTCAAACGAGGTTTCTATTGAAATTTTAAAAACAGATGCCAAAGTGCCCTATTTTGAAATAGAAAAATTAGCGGAAGGCAAATCAGTATTTGATGCAAAACAAAAAGCTGAAAAAATTAAATATAGCTATAAATTAGAAGGAAATAAATTATCTTTGAATAACTATTTTTTAACAGAATTATCGCAACGATTTAGAAACAGAAATCAAAAAATTGAAATTTTCCTGTACTTGCCGCAAGGAACGCTAATAAAACCTAATGCATCGGTAGAAAATTATAATGAATCAGAAGACGATTATTTTAATTTACGTTTTAACAATGATGAACATGTGTACCAAGTAAAACAAGACAAAATAGTATGTTTAAATTGCCCTGATTACGAAA
>JAYVGC010000079.1:0-3626 GCA_043772535.1 Flavobacterium sp.
GCGGATATGGTGAAATTGGTAGACATGCCAGACTTAGGATCTGGTGCCGCAAGGCGTGTAGGTTCGAGTCCTATTATCCGCACTCAAACAGTCTCTAAAACGTTGATATAAGACGATTTAGAGATTTTTTATTTTATTATTCCCCGCCTATTTCCTTATATTGGTGTTGAAATATTTTTTCATCTTTACGTAACTGATTTCACAAACAACTATTTTTTAAAAAACTATAACATTAATAAAGAGTAACCAAAAACAACCAACAAAAAGAACAGCAAAAAATTACTTTGACAAAATAATGTAGGCTATTCAGGCGAAGAACAGGCAATTTAAAAAAAATAAAAGATATTTTTGTTTGTAACCATAAACATGCTTTGCATATTACATTTAATTTTTATAAGTTTAAATAATACTAATTTTACCGCAATGCGTTTAGAATTAATACAAGAAAAAAATAATTTAATTAAGGAAATTAAGCGGCTAGCGAATTTGCTTGACGCTTATTATGGCTCTGAATTAAATTTTAGAAACCACTGTTATTTAAGAATTGCGTATGACTGCACCATGCAAAGCAAATGGGATCTGGCATGCAAAACTCCTTTTATAAAATATGCTACTAATAAAAATTTACAAACAGCTGTTGTTCTTTTAAACACCTACTTTATAGATAAAAAAAGGCTTTTAGCTGATAATGATAAAAGCTTGAATTTTAGAAAAAATAGTGCTAACCGTGGTGCAACTGATGATTTACGGTTGTTTTGATTGTTTTTGCCACGTTTATTGCAAATTGCGACAATTACTGGTGCTACAAAGTCATAATGTCAGCTATTTCTTTAAACAAATCTAACCAACTAGGATTTACACTTTCTATTAAATCTATTTTAGTTTTTCTAGAGCCTGCTTTGAGTTGTTTTTCGCTACCAATTGCGTCGCCAATCATCTGACCCAAGCTGGCGAACTGGCGAAGTAAATTGTTCGTAGTAAACCAATTTGTTTAAATTATATCGTGCCGAAAATGAATCTTGATACCGTTTTTCTATGTGTTCTAAAATTCTTTTTGGCAAATTTGATGTTACACCAATGTATAATGTTGTGTTGTTTTTGTTCGTAATTATATAAATAAATCCTGGTTTCATATCTTTATGAGTTTCTAGTTTATCATTACGAGGAGTTACGAGGCAATCTGTTGCTTGTCATTGCTGTTGCTTGTCATTGCGAGGCACGAAGCAATCTCACCAACATAACGTAAGCATCATGAGATTGCTTCGTGCCTCGCAATGACTGTGTTAACTATTCTTTACCACGGCAACCTCTTCGGGTGTTAAATCGTATAGTTTATAAACCAACTCATCAATATCATTTTCTAATGCACTAGTGTCTGCTTTGGGATTTTCTTTTTTTAAAGTTAGAATTTGGTCGACGAGAATTGTTAATTTTTTTTCACCATCGTTTATTTTATTCTCATAAAATTACTCAAAACTTTATTTAAGCTGCATGTAATAAAATGAAATTTTGAATATATTTGTTATTTAAGTAAAACAGTTGCGCAATGATGTAGATGAATTTAATTGGCTATTGAAACTACAATAAGTACAACCAAAAATAAAACATAATAACTGTGTACGATTTAACCAAACTGCTAACCAAGAAACCCTAAACAAAAAATAATAAGTAAAATATACAACCCAAACTATAAACCGACAGCCAAGCCAGTAAACCAAAGATGCTGCAATACAGAAACTTATTAGATTTTGTAAATACTTTGTTTAAAGAAAATGCCGAAACAAACAAAACGCATTTATATAAAACTTAAAAAACAGTTGTAGGCTTGTAACTACAAAGGAAGTAAGAAAGTGAAAACGAATTTGGATTTGAAACCCAAAAACCGATGCACCCCCGTTTATAGATTGTGTTTTCTTTTAGCGGACAGTGGGCGCGGACGGATGTGTAACCTTGTATGTGGACTTTGGTAATAATTTTTAAGTAACCTGTCTGATATGAAAAAATTGATTAAATCTATTTGCACAACAATTTTAATAATATTCTTTTTTGTTTCAATACCATTAATATATAAGTATTTCATATAGTTTTGATAAAGGAGTTGAATTATTAAATATAGAACTAGGTTCATCAAAAGTATTGTGGCAATGGATATACTTTGCAATAATCATTATGGTAATATTTCCTTTAATTGCATTGTGGCTTATACCAATAATTTTTAATTTTTTTGAAAATATCCATAATAAAATTAAGTCAAAAAAAATCTAAATAAAAAATTGACAAATGCAGAACGGTTGGCACTGATACCAAAATCAGAAAAGGCAAGATTAATGTTTCTTAATAATAGGGGCAAAAATGAAACAGAGATGCAAAACAAAAAATGAAACTTTTGTAGATGTTACAAAGCAGGAGAATTAGGAAGTGAGGAAGCATATAAAATAATTAAAGAATATTGTAATTAATACGCAAATGAATTTAAACATAATCTATTCTGCTCAAGAATATTCAAAGGAATATGAAGTTTTAAAAAGTCAATACTTTTCAAGATTTAAAGAAGTTGAAGAATTAGATTTTATAAATACAGAAATTGAAAATTATAACTTGTATAATAAAATTGTAAAATTACCAATCGATAAAGCATTTAATCGTTGGTGTCAAATAGACCTTGGAATAGATTTAAAAACATTATCATTAAACCAAGAATTAAAAGATTTTGTAATGGAAAATCACGAAGTATATTGTAAAATATATTATGATATTGTTGGTAAATATCATTTAATTAATATTGAAAATGTTGGTAAAAATCATTTACCTAATATTGAAATTGCACAATTAAGACTAAGTTTTCCTAAAATCAGTTCTTTTTTATATAACAAAAAATCTGAAATTGAAAAGCCAAAAATAAATATTGAAAGTTATCCTGAAATTGATTTGATTGAAGAAACAGAAATTAATTTGCCATACAAAATTGCCATATTGAAAGAACTTGGCTTTTTTGAACTAGAAAAAATAAAGAAGTTGAATAAAGAAAATATGTACAAGATAGTATGCAAAATTACTGGTGGAAATATAAGGAGTGTTAAAGGAAACATTCTTGTATTAAATTCAATTGGTAAAGAAGACAGAGAGAAATATACTTCAAATAATTACTTGAATGAAGTAGGATTAATGTTGTCCAAATTGATTAAATAAAAAATTGGGGGAATAATAGGGGAATAATTTATTTTTTGCCCCAAATAATTTTGTTGAATAAATACTAAACAATTCAACAATGCAAACGATTAAATTATTAAACTGTTCTCCTAAACAAGTAGAATCCAAAATTACTACTCGGGTAAAAAAGACTTCAAAATCGGTTAGGTCCAAAAAACACATTACTTTTAAAACTATTTTAGATTTTATTTTATTAATTGTAAAAATAGGGCAAAAAATTGATCCAAAAATGATTTCTAATTTTATTCTTAAAGTCAACATTTTCTTTAAAAATCATCATTTACTTTAATATCAATCGATACTTTTTTCTAATATTATTACTGAAGTGGTTTAAACTTTTATTTTGTTAAATTTTTTTAGTGCGATTATTATAAATGCAAGGTAATTAAATCCTAACCAACTTGCTGTTGTTGTAT
>JAYVGC010000080.1:0-3604 GCA_043772535.1 Flavobacterium sp.
CGAAAAATATCATGTTGAAAAACAAAGTTTATATGAGCGTTTACTTTTAATGTGCCAGTTTATATCAATGTTAACTGATAGTAAGGCACATCAGTTTAATAAAATTCTTACGGTATAAATTGTTAAATTTTATTTTTTTTATGTTTTCAATTGTTTATATGTTAATAATTAATTAAATTTGTTATCGAATAATTTTAATTTATTTAAAAATCATGAAAAAAATTACTTTTTTAGTAGTATTATTGTTTTCAATGTCGGGATTTTCACAGACACCGCTTGAAAAAATTAAAAGTTATGTGAATGACAATCGTTCAAAGTTAAATTTACAAAATCAAGATATTTCCGACTTAGTTATTGTAAACGATTTCAGTTCAGAGGTAACAGGTATTCTTAACTATCACGTAAAGCAAAGGTATGCAGGAATTGAGGTTCTAAGCTCTGACTCAAATTTTTGGATTAAAAATGGGCTTGTAATCCACGGCGGAAAAGAGTTTATAGGTAATCTTAATCAGAAAATAAGCAATACCCAACCAAGTATTACGGTTAGTAACGGTTTTGAAAAAGCTATGGCAAGTTTAAAAAATACGGTTGCCGTGTCATTTTCAATTATTGAAAATGACGGTATTACCAGTTTTAAATTAAGCAATGGTAGCCTAAATGACAATCCAGTTATAGCTAAGTTAATATATATCGACAATAGCGATAGTTCTTTGGTATTAGCATGGGATTACGAGTTCTATACCCAAGATTTTAACCATTTATGGAGAATTAAAGTAAATGCCATTGATGGTTCGATACTTGACAAAACGGACGGTGTAATTTCATGTAATTTTGGGTCAAATCACTTGGCTCATAACCATAATCTAAATGGTGATTTATTTAACAAATCTTTTTTTAAGAATGATAACTTTTCTGCATTTATTGCTCCGGGTACAACACAGTACAAAGTTATTCCCTATAATTATGAAAGTCCAAATCACGCACAAAGACAGTTGATTGTAAATCCAGAGGAAATTATTAATGCTTCACCAAAGGGTTGGCACGATACTGGATTGTTAGCATTTAGCTCAGCTTCACAAAAATTTAGTATAACAAGAGGAAACAATGTGTGGGCACGAAATGATTTTGCAGGATCAGATAGTGTAACAGCAACAAACGGTTTAAGCCCAACTGGTACCGGTGTTTTTCCTAGTTTAACATTTGATTTTCCATATCCAGGAAATAATGCAGTGGCTGCCACATACATAAACGCGGCAACTACCAATCTTTTTTATATGAATAATGTAATGCACGATTTATGGTATAGATACGGTTTTAATGAAGCAAATAAAAATTTTCAGTCGCAAAATTATAATAAGGGTGGCTCGGGTGGCGACTTTGTAATCGCGGAAGCTCAAGATGGTTCACAAGCATCATCAGCAAGTTTAAACAACGCAAATTTTTCTGCTCAGACCGATGGTATATCTGGTAGAATGCAAATGTTTTTATGGGATGTAGGACCACCTTTTTTAACAGTAACTGCACCAGCTAATATTGCAGGTGGGCGTTTGTGTAGAGATAATTCGTTCAGCCCAGGTGGTCACGTTGACATACCTAGTAGTCCAAATGGTTTGTTAGCCAATTTAGCTTTATTTAATGATGGTGTGGGCGATACCGCTGATGCTTGCCAGCCAGTTGTTAATGCTGCTCAATTAGTTGGTAAAATTGTTGTAATAAAAAGAGGTGATTGTACCTTTATAAGTAAGGTTAAAGCTGCCCAAAATGCGGGTGCTGTAGGAGTTATTATAGTTAATAATGTAGCTGGTACGATTGGCATGTCTGGCGATGACCCAACTGTTACTATCCCTGCTATTAGTGTCACACTAGAAGTAGGTCAGGCATTGATAACAAAAATACAATCAGAAGAAACAGTAACTGTAAAATTTGAAAAAGCTTCAGACTTCTTAAATACTGATGGTGATTTTGACAACGGAATCATAGCACATGAATTCGGTCACGGTATTTCAGGGCGATTGTCTGGTTCATGTTTAAATAGTTCTGAACAACAAGGAGAAGGTTGGTCTGACTGGTTCTGGTTAATGATGCAAATTAAACCTGGAGATACTAGAAACGACGCACGAGGCATAGGTACATTTGCTCAAAATGAACCAACTAACGGGCTTGGTATTCGAAAATATCGATATTCTACAGATATGTCTGTAAATCCGCATACGTTTTCAGCTACAAATGCCATGTTTTATACAAACGCCGACGGGGCTGAGGTAGTTGATGTACACTCTGTTGGGTCAGTTTGGGCAGTAACATTGTGGGACTTAGCTTGGAATTATATCGATAAATACGGATACGATCCAAATATTTATGCTGGAAATGGTGGTAACAATAAAATCATGCAATTGGTTCTTGACGGTATAAAGTTAAATGGCTGTAATCCATCGTTTATTTCTGCTCGTGATGCGTTAATAGCGGCAGATCAAAACACAACAGGTGGTGCTGATTATTGTATGATTTGGTCAACATTTGCAAGAAGAGGTTTAGGGGTTAATGCAAGTTCTGGCACAAACGTTGGTACAGCAGGCATAAAAGACCAAGTACAAGATTTTACTGTTCCAGCGCCAGGTCCAAACTGTGTATTGGCTTTGAACTACTTTGAAAAGAATGATTTCTTTAAAGTGTATCCAAATCCATCTAATGGAATTTTTAATATTCGAATTAATCAATACAGCGGCAAGGTTAATATACAAGTTGTTGACATTAACGGACGTATTGTTAAAGAAAGTAATAATGAAGATTTTAATGTAGAGCAAGTTCTTGACTTAACATCGCTTCAGTCGGGCGTTTATGTAGTAAAAATTAGTAATAACGAATTAAATTATTCGCAGAAATTAATTAAAAACTAGTTTTATTTACAGTTAAAAAAAGCGATTCAAATTTTGAATCGCTTTTTTTATAAAAGTCTCTAATAATTTTCGGTGGATTATATCTGGCACTATGCGCCCTTATTTATGTAATTATAAAAGTATATGTAATCAAATATCTTAGTTTTTTAACACAATTTGTAAATAATTTCTTTTTGTATGTAAGCAAAAGGGTTTATTAAAAATAGTAAAATATTTGATGTTTAGTTTAATGACAAAGTAAAATTATAAAAGCAAATTGAAGTGGTCTATAGTACTCTATAAAAATCCTGAAATTTATTTCAGGATTTTTTATTTTAAAATTTTGGCCAAACTTGCATTGTCAATATTACATAGCATTTGCAGTTCAAAAACGGTACCGTGGGTTATAAACGCATCAGGAATTCCTAAAATCTTTATGGTGTTTTTATAGTTATATTCAGCAGAAAACTCTACTATTGCACTTCCAAATCCTCCTTTTTTCGTACCTTCCTCTAAGGTGTAGATATTTTCATGATTTGAAAATATTTCATGAAGCAACTCTTCGTCTAATGGTTTTATGAATCCAAAATCGTAATGAGAAATTTCAGCACAATTCTTAACGTCTTGTAATGCCTGCGTTACGTTATTGCCAATAAACCCTGTTGAAAGTACTGCGGTTTTAGTTCCTTTTTTTAGTAAATGTGCTTTTCCTATATCAATTTTTTGAA
>JAYVGC010000081.1:0-8716 GCA_043772535.1 Flavobacterium sp.
AATTTTAATGGTGTAGCCACAAAATATTTACAAAATTATTTGAATTGGTATGCTTTAAAATCAATCATAAATGATAATCAAAGCCCTGTTAAGAAAACCATGACATTAATTGCCACTTCATTTACTGCTTGGTTTGAATTTAAAAATATTATTAATTTCCAACTATATATTAACTAGACCAAAGCCTTACAATATTGAAAGTTAAAGTTTATCGAATTATAATAGTAATAGGCAGGCATAATTTTAAGCTAACTTCTTTTATATAGAGTTGTTGTTCAATATTTGCACAAAAAGTTAAAAGAATTAGCTAAAATCGAAAAAATTTGAAGCTGAATAATGATTGTTGTAAAGGGTTAGAATAAATTATGGTGTTTAGTGTATAATTTAGTTCGATTAAATACAGGTCTGAAACCATGAAGGAATTTTAAGTTGTTTTAATTTCAAAAATAAATAAATTTTACTATTCTAGTCAATTTAATAATATAAATTTGTAATTAATTTATTAAATAAAAAAGAACATATTACACAAGTGAAAACAAAAATACAAAATCAATTAATTTATAGTCTACTTTTTAAATTAATTTCAATGTTTTTGGTTTTTTTAACAACGTCAATTACATTTAATTATTTGGGTAAAAGCGATTACGGAATATGGATGAGTATTTATTCAATTATATCTTGGGTTTACTTATTAGATTTTGGATTTTCAAACGTAATTAAGACTGATTTACCTATCATAAATAGATATAAAACTAAGGAAATAAATACATTAATATCAACTATTTATGTTGGAATTGGATTGGTTTCAGTAGCCATTCTAATATTATATTTAATTTCAAATTTATTTTTTTCTTTTTCAGATTTTTTAAATATTAGTTCTAAAATCATTGATTTTAATTTTATACTTTTTTTAAATTTATTGTTTTCATTGTCAATTTTAGTGATTGGTAATTATAAATCTTTATTTGTAGGCGTATTAAAAACACATATAGTAGAGTTTTCTCTAATGACAATTCAGTTATTTATTTTCATATTTATTTTCTTTTTAAATAAATTTAATTTATTTTCAGCATACCCAAAAGTGTTAATAATTTCATCAGTTTTTGGTCTTATCAATATTTTGGTTTGTATTTGTTACACAATATATTTTTTTCGTACAAACAAAAATATTACGATATCATTAAAATATTTTGATGTTAATATCTTAAAAACTAAATCGAAAATTGGATTAAAATATTTTATTATACATATTTGTATGATTATAATTTTTTCAACTGATTATTTACTTATTGAAAAATACTTTGGTCCGAAAGAAGTAGCAAACTATGACATAGTTTTAAAAATTTATCAAGTCCCAATGTTACTAGTAATTGCTGGACTAAATCCATTTTGGTCAATTTTCGCCAATAAATTTGCTACTAAGCAATATCGCTGGATTAAAAACATATTGGTAATTTATAATTTTTCTTTTATAATTTTTCTTTTAGGAATAACAGTTCTTTATTTTATTTCTGAAAAAATTATTTATATCTGGATGAAAACAACTTTTGAAATTTCAAATACATTATTGATTTCAATATCGATATATATAATTTTTAGATCATATACGGCAATGTATAATTATTTTTTAAATGGAATAAACAAAATAAACTTATCTTTGTATCTTACTATTTTTGGGGCTGTTATTAATATTCCAATTTGTTTAATGTTAATAAAAACTAATTTGGGAGTTTCGGGGATAGTGATTGGCACATGTTTTAGCATTTTACCGTTAACAATAATTTTACCGATTCAAGCATTCAATATTATTAATAAAAAAATAAAAAATTAAAGGATGATTAGGTTCATAAAAGATAAAATTAAATATAGATTAAATAAATCATTAAGAAGAAGAAAAAAACTTTTAAATCATTTTGGAATCACCAAAATTTTAGATGTAGGTGCCAATATTGGACAATACGCCCAAGAACTCAGAAAAATTGATTTTACAGGAGAAATTGTTTCTTTTGAACCAATAAACTCTGTTTTTAATGAATTGAAACGAAATCTTACTGGTGATACTAAATTCACACCGAAAAACTATGCACTAGGTGATAAAAATGAAACTAAAACAATTAATATTGCCAAAAACTTTGCTTCAAGTTCTTTTTTTGTTAGAACTAAATATATGGAAGAAAATGCAAAGCAAACAGAATATATTAGTGAAGAAAAGGTAGAAATAAAAATTTTAGATGATATTTATAATACCATTTGCAATTCAAATGACATCGTTTTTCTTAAATTAGACACCCAAGGTTACGAAAAAAATATTTTAAATGGTTCTATTGAATCATTAAAGAAAATTAAAGGAATTCAAATTGAATTGTCGTTGAAACCAACATATGTTGATGCTCCGGACTTTAAAGAAATTTTTTCTATTGTTGAAAAATTAGGGTTCAAACTATATTCTTTAGAAGATGGATTTGAAGATTTAATTACTGGTCAATTGTTAGAAATCGATGCAATTTTCTTTAAAGAATAATAAAAATAAACCTAAAATTTCGCAAAAAAATTATTTAAATGAGCGTAAGACTTTCAATTATAATAGCGACATATAATTCCGAAAAAACATTACAGGCAACATTAACATCTTTATTAAATCAAACGTATAAAAATTTTGAAGTTATTTTAGTAGATGGTGCTTCAAAAGATAAAACTATTGTGATATTAAAAGAAAATGAAATCAATTTTTCTAATTTGAATATTTCATATCAATGGATATCAGAAAAAGATGCGGGAATTTATGACGCTTGGAACAAGGCTATAAAAAAAGTAAATACAAAATGGATAGCATTCGTGGGTTCAGACGATACTTATTATCCGTTTGCGCTTGAAAATTACATTGAGCAAATAAACAAAAACCCTAATATAAATTTTATTTCTAGCAGAATAGAACTAATAAATGAGCAAAATAAAATTTTAAAAATTATTGGAAAAGCTTTTGATTATGAGCAAATGAGTAGATATATGACTATTGGTCATGTGGGTGCATTTCACCACGTCGATTTATTTGAAAAATTCGGAAATTTCAATATCGCTTATAAAATTGCAGGGGATTACGAATTTTTTTTAAGATGCGACCGATTTATTAATGCTGGATTTATTGACAAAATATTAGTCCGAATGTTAAATGGCGGAGTTAGTAATCAAATGGTTGGTGCCGTTTTAAAAGAAAATTTGAAGTTGCATTTGCATTACAAACGGTTTTCCAATTTACAATGTTATTTTGAATTTTATTTAGCCCATATAAAAGCAATTGCAAGAAAAATTAAATACTTTCGTAGCTAGTTTTTTTATTTTCATGGTATCTTATAAAAATCATAAGTAAAACATTAAAGTATAAAGAACCATGTTGTCTGAAAAAATAATCTTCAACTACACATATAATTAAGGTATTTATTAACAGTACATTTAATAAAAAAGATTTTTTCTTTAAACTAATTTTTATTAAATTAAATATATAAATTAAATAAATAATAAATCCTAAAATACCACTACTTATTAAAGTGTAAAGGTAATAGTTGTGTGTCATATAATTATGATCTAAATAAAAACTCGATTTATAGTTAGATTTGTAACAATCATTTAAACTATTTTGAAGATTTTCATAACCAATTCCTTTTACCCAATTTTCTTTAGCAATTTTCAAATCACAATCCAAAATTGCTTTACGAATATTAGTTGAATTGTAAGCTAAATCTTTAGGTTTAATATTGAAACTTTTTATGGTTTCTGAAAACCTAATACTTATTCCAGGAACATAAATTACAAGAAATACAACCAAAGTTATTAACGAAAACCCTAATACAATTCGATATTTTAAATTTAGCGAACTTCTAAAAAGTGTCATAAAAAGTAAGCAAGAAACCAACAAAATAATATTTAGTCTTGTTAATAAAAGAAATGTTGTTGTTACAAAAACAAAAATATAAACCAATTGCAAATATTTTTTTCGCATTAAAACCAATTCATAACTTTGTGCTGTTACTAATACTAATATCGATGTTAAGTAAGTTGGATGAATTTTAAAAATTGTAAATTCATTATAAACATAATCTCTAAAATCTGAATATTCATAATAACCTAGTCTTAATTTCCAAAAAGTTATTGAATTAAAATAACCAATTACGTAAATTATAATTACTAAAAAACAAATATTTTTCAAGAACGATAAGTATAAATTTATCATTTTTGGAACAAAAAATTCTTTTGGAATAAGCCCAAAAATTATTGGAACAATCAAGAAAAATAAAGCATGTTGAAGGTGCGTTAGACTAATTTCTAAATTCGAAGAAAAAAAAGAGGCACAAAGAACAATCCAAAAAGGTAAAGTTAATAATAAGGTGTCTGACTTTATAAAACTAAAATCTTTTGCAGCGATTTTGTATATAACTAAATTAATGCCCAATAAAATAATGCTAAAACTAGATATGTTTTCTTTGACTAACGGAAACAATAATGTAAAACAAATTAATATTGGAAAAAGTTTTTTTGATAAGTTATTAATTGTTGAAGTATTCAAAACAGTTTTTTTTATTTTTAAAAGTGCAAATATATACTTTAATGTTTTTAAATGAAAGTTTGGAAATTTAATTATAAAAACATTAAATTTGTAGAAATTTTAAAATTTTAAAAATATTAAAAATGAAAAGAATAATTTTATTATCAATATTTAGTTTAGTGCTTTTTTCTTGTGGAAAAGAAAAAAAACAAGTTGATGAAAACGAAGTAAGCAAAAGCGATTTCGTAGTAAATCTTGATGCAATTTACGAAAAAAACGACAGTACCTATTTGAATATATATGACAAAAATGGCGTTGATTTATTACAATCTAGAGTCTATGTTAATGTAAAAGGATCACCATTAGTTCAACAAGTTTCCTACAAAATTAAAAAAGGATTAGAATTCTCTAATATTTGTTTCTCGTTAAGCACTAGCAAAGAGCAGAAGACTATTCAGATTAAAGGTATAAGTATTTTAAATAATGGAAAAATCCTTATTGGTGGTCCAGGAGAAAAAACCGATAGATTTTTTGCAAACGGTGATCAACTAGTTATGGATCTTAAAACAGGAATACATCAATTACTACATGAAAAACCTTATGCACCGGGATTAGCTGGAAATGATATTTTGAAATCAATTATTGAGAAATCTCAAGAAGTTGAACAAGAAAAAGAGTGATTTTAATAGAATAAAATTAAAAAAAGAGCTGTATAGCTCTTTTTTTATTTCAAAGAATCATAAAGTTCATTCCACAGATATCCTTTTTTTTCCCAGCTGTAATTGTTTATTACAAATTCAGACAATTTAGCACCACGGTCATTTCTTTCAATATCCGACCAAGATGTTGCAAGGTTTATAGCATTAATCAATTCATCTAAATTTGGGTTAATCATTATTCCTCCATTATTGTTCCATTCGGGGCTAATGCCAGTGCTGTAAGTAGTTATTACTGGGGTTTTACAAGCTGCTGCTTCTAAATTGACCATTCCTATTGCTTCAGAATAAGATGGCATTACAAATGCTTTCGCATTGGAATATAATTTATATTTTTCATCACTGTAAACACTTCCAATGAATTCGATTCTATTTTCTATAGCTGAATTTTTTAATTTTTTTTGTAATTCATTTGAATAATCATTTTTAGAGCCTACAATTTTTAATTTAATTTTTTTATTATCGATTTTGGTCATTGCTTCAATTAACATGTCGAGACCTTTTTGCGGGTGTATCCTACTTAAAAATAATAAATAATCTTCTTCAAGTTGAAAAGTTAGGTTCTTTGGTAAACCTGAACTATAAATAAAATTAGGAATTTCGATAATGTTTTTATGATTGGTTAAACGAAACAGATTGTTTTTTTCGTGAGGAGTTATTGCATGTAAAATGTTTGATTTCGATAGTATTTCATTTAGAAACAACTCCATATATATCTTTTTTTTCAATCGTTTTTCCTTTAAATATATTGGCTCAATCATACCGTGACACGTAATTATATATGGAATATTAGCCCTCAAGGCTTCTTTGCTTGCTAAATAATGGCAGTGCATAAAAACGCCTTGAGCGTGAAAAATTGTGTTTTCTTTCGCAATCAGTTGAGCATATTCTTTTAATTCTTTAGAATAAGCCCAAGCTTTAAATTTTAGAGGTGGAAATTCTAAATATTTGTCATTTTGTTCCTTGACGTTTGTTAAAATTACTGAACAATTAGGCTTTTTATCATTTAGATAATTATCTAAATTCACAACAACAGTTCTTACACCTCCCCGTTCTAAAGATATATTTTCAGCGAAATGATATATTTTCATTATTTTAAAGGTTTAAGGATAATTTGTTTAATTTTTTTTGATTTAATTCGAAATAAACCATCCATATAAAAAAGAATAATTCTGGCGGAAAATAATGTCCGTCTCTAAAAAGTTTTAGTAGTAAATATATAACTACACCTTGAGAAAAATAAAATTCGTTTGAATGATAGGATTTAAAGCTCAAAAAAATTAAGTAAAAAATTAAACAAATTCCAAAAATGCCTATCTCGGATGTTAATCTTAAAAATAATGAAGCTGCATCTGGTGCATTTATTTTTTCTGATTTTATATCAAACATAAATGGTGGCGGTCTCATTTGAGCGAAATAGACTGTTGTATGCATGTAGTAATGACTGCCAAGTCCACTTCCAAACGGATGATCTTGTATGTTTTTATTTGCTATGTAAGCATTGCTTAATAAAGCGTAGCTGCTTTGATTGGTGTAGGGTTTAAATTTACCATTATTTACAGCATTTAAAGTTTCTAGTGTATCATCTAGTCTTGGTTTTAAAAATTCAAAATTATTGTAAACAACAAAAAATGTAATAACTAAAATTGGAATTGTTATTAAAATGTATTTTATCCTTTTCAAAGAAATATTTGGTAGTAGGAACATCAGCGCACAACCAATGTAACCTATGGAAGATTGTGATAAAATTAGAGAAATAAAAACAACGGCAAATGATAAATATTTATTTGTTTTAAGAAAATAATAACAGGCAGGAACAACTACAATTGCATAATGTGCGGGTTCTTTAAAAATACTTTGTAGCCGTTCGGGACTATTTAAATTTATATTTAAAAAATACATTATTATGCCAATAAGCGCTACCCAATAACTCATTTTCAAGTAAACTTTTATTACATCTTCAAATTTATAAATAGCTATAAAATTGTAATAATAGGTACTTATTAATGTTATTCCCAGCAGCTGTGAAAATAAATAATTGGGTGTAATGCCAATAATGAGGTACATAACAAGTCCGTGAACTAAAAAAAACAACATTAATAATACAAAATAAATATTAAAAGTGATTTTTTTTATACTTATCAATAAAACGTAGTTTATGAGTAAAATTAGGTACAATAATTTCCAATCAATAATTAAATTAAAGAAGAAAGCCTCAGTAAATATTGCAAATACTGAGGAATAAAGTAAATATTGTTTAATGTTGATTTTCAATCTTTAATTAACTTTTTTAAAAAACTTGGTTTTCAGAATTAATTTTAATAACATAAGCTCTACTTTTAAAATTATACATAATTCTTAATTATTTTTCATCCATTTTGTTGTAATATTTACCCCATGTTCTAAACCGAAAGGAAGTTCACCACATAATTTTTCTAAATCAGTAGTGTCATAAACCATATTAGTAATTAAATTATCTAATCTAAAAGTAGTTAACGGTGGATTTTGCCAACCTAAAAGTTTTAAAAAATCTCCTGTTTTAGCTGCAATTTTTAAAACAAACATAGGTATTTCAGGTATTTTGTCATGTCCAAAATCTGCAGAAACCATATTTGACCATTCTTTTAAATTAAGAGTAGGATAATCAGTCAAATAGTAATTTTGTTTTAAATCTTTTTTATCAGCAAACAACATTTTTTCTATTTGATAAACCGAATTTAAAACAAAACCAAATGATTTTTGAGGATTGTGATTTTTTGGTATAAAAAACATTTTTTTTCTAATTGTATCAAAAAAGGTTCTGTAGGGAATTTCGAAATAAGGTCCCCAAATTGAGGTTGGTCTAATTATTACAAAATCATGATTGGCATTTTTATTTACAATTTGCTCACCAATCATTTTACTTTCGCCATATAAATTAGGTGGACAATAATCATTAAAGGATTTTGGACAATAATCTATTTTACATACCATTCTGCTTGAAGTATAAATAGTTCTTTTAATATTTGGTAAAATATTAATAAGCTCAACAATATTTTGAACACCTTCTATATTTGATTTGTAACCTTCTAGACTTTTATTTTCATCTAAATCTGTTCTAGCAGCTAAATGTATTACGTATTCTGGTTGAAAATCATCAAAACATTTTTTTAAATCTTGTACTATTGTAATATCTCCCTTAACCCAATTTTTTTGAAATAAATTATTTTTTGGAGGTTTTATGTCAAAATTTAATATTTCATAATTTCTCCCACTTAAATATTCAACTAAATTAGTTCCTATAAAACCTGAGCCACCAGTTATTAAAATTTTTGACATTTTTATGAAAAATTAATTAAACTACCACATTTACCAACCCATTAATCCAACTAAAAGTTTTAACCATGCCATCCTTTAATGGTTCAGAAACTTTCCAACCTATTTTTTCTTCATACAAACGATTGTCTGAGTTGCGACCACG
>JAYVGC010000082.1:0-3497 GCA_043772535.1 Flavobacterium sp.
CCCATTTAAATCGTGCTGGTGGCTCCGGCTTTTCAAATCCATTATCAATAGGTATTGATATTGAAAAAGGAGGTCACGTATTTCAATTGCATTTTACAAGTTCACAAGGCATTCATGAGGCAGGCTACTTAGCACAAACAACAGGTAATTGGACTACAGGCGATGTTTATTTTGGATTTAATTTGTTGCGAGTTTGGTAAAATATAAATTTTAAAATTAAATAAAATTCATCCTAACACAACCGTCATCGTCAATTGTAGTTAACTCAATTTGACGTAAAGTATTAACCAACTCAGGATTCCAAGGTGTTTTAACCTTTACATAATTCTCGGTAAATCCGTGGATGTAACCTTGCTTGTTCTCACTTTCAAATAAAACGGTGCGGTGGCTACCTAGTTGACGTTCATAAAAACTACGCCGCTTTTTAACCGAAAGTCCACGCAACATTTTACTGCGTTTGTTTCGAACATTTATAGCTATAGCACCATCCATTGTTGCCGCCTCGGTATTATCACGCTCCGAATACGTAAAAACGTGCAAATACGAGATATCCATTTCATTCAAAAAATGATACGTTTCTAAAAAATGTTCGTCTGTTTCGCCCGGAAAACCCACAATTACATCTACACCAATACAAGCATGAGGCATCACTTCGCGAATTTTATTTACTCGCTCGGTATAAATTTCACGTTGGTACCGCCGCTTCATTTTAGCTAAAATAGCATTGCTACCACTTTGCAACGGAATATGAAAATGTGGAACAAAAGTACGGCTTTTCGATACAAAATCTATCGTTTCATTCTTTAAAAGGTTGGGTTCAATTGACGAAATTCGCAATCGTTCAATGCCCTTTACCTCGTCCAAAGCTGTAACTAATTCTAAAAAAGTATGCTCGTGCTTTTTGTTTCCAAACTCACCTTTACCATAGTCGCCAATATTTACACCCGTTAAAACTATTTCTTTAATTCCTTGATTTGAAATTTCAGCAGCATTTTTCAGCACATTGTTCAAAGCATCGCTTCTCGAAATACCGCGTGCTAAAGGAATTGTACAATAGGTACACTTATAATCACAACCATCTTGAACCTTTAAAAATGCCCTCGTTCGATCGCCAATTGAATAACTACCTACATAAAAATCGGCATTTTCAATCTCACATGAATGCACCTCGCTTAAATCATTTTTACTTAAATCGTTAATATAATCGGTAATATTAAATTTTTCAGTTGCTCCTAAAACCAAATCTACACCATCAACAGCAGCCAATTCTTCAGGTTTTAATTGTGCGTAGCAACCCACAGCAGCCACAAAAGCCTTATCGTTTAGCCGCATTGCCTTGCGCACAATTTGTTTAAATTGCTTGTCCGCGTTTTCTGTAACCGAACACGTATTAATGACATACATATCAGCAACCGATTCAAAATCAACACGTTCAAAACCTTCGTCATGAAAATTTCTAGCTATTGTTGATGTTTCAGAAAAATTAAGTTTACAACCTACTGTATAAAAAGCAACCTTTTTTTTATTTTCCATAATTTTATTTGGGCGAATCCCTGCGGTTGCTTCGTGCCTCGCAATGGCAGGGTCGGGCTATACGCTCCCACTTTTTTTGGGTTTGAAAAAAATCAAACCCAAAAAAGAGTTCCGCTACTATCCCTTTCGCAGATGCACCACAGATTCATAGTGCAAATTTACAAACAAAAAACAATATTCTTCAAGCAAATTTCAGCACTTTTTTAATTGGTTTGACTGTATAACCAAAAAATACTTGTCTTACAAATAATTTACTGTGAAAACGAGCGCATTTTAAATATTAATTTAATTAATTGTACGATAGTGAATTCTAAATCAAAACTGTACTATAATGCGAATTATATAGATTTATAAATATAAATAATTTAACTTTGTTTTTTGTAACGTAAAAAGTTTTAGTATGAAAATAGTTTCCTTTTTTGCTGGTGCTGGCGGTCTTGATTTAGGTTTTCAAAAGGCCGGCTTTGATGTGGTGTGGGCAAATGAATATGACAAAGATATTTGGGAAACGTATCAAAAAAATCACAGGAACACTATTTTAGATAAACGTAGTATTGTTGATATTCCCTCACATGAAGTTCCAGATTGTGATGGAATTATTGGCGGACCACCATGTCAAAGTTGGTCAGAGGCAGGATCAAAAAGAGGAATATCAGATAAAAGGGGGCAACTTTTTTACGATTTTATACGGATTCTTGCTGATAAAAAACCAAAATTTTTTTTAGCAGAAAACGTATCAGGTATGTTGCTTCCTGCTCATAAAGATGCGCTTGCAAATATTAAACAGCTGTTTACCGATATTGGTTACGATTTATCATTTCAATTATTAAATGTTTCAGATTTTGGTGTTCCACAAGATCGAAAACGTGTTTTCTTTATAGGTTACAGAAACGATTTAAAAATGAAATTTCAATTTCCAAAAGCTGCATAATATGGATATAATTAATTTTAATAATAAAGAATATAAGGTTAGAGAAGTCGAGTTGCCTGAACTCGGAAATGTTTTAATTTCGACTAATTCATTAAATGAATCTTTATTAAACAAATATGGTGCCTATGTATCTGATGAAGCGATTGCTGTGGATGAAAATATTTTTTATTTCGTTAACGATATTGAAATTGAACTTTCTGATCAGCAATTAATGAATTTATTAACCGAAGAAATAAAATGATTAGATTTCAATTTTTTCCACGTTCTCAAGGAATTACTAAACCAATAAGAGATATTATCACATGTTTTGAATTAGAAGTTGATAAAATTAAATCGCCCGATTTTAACTTATCAAGTAATGAGGTTTTAGAAATAATTAGACCCCATTTAGAAAAGATTGATTTTATTTGTGAAACAGGTAAGTCAAGAGAGAAAAAAATTCACGTTCCTGTTTTGTTTGGTTATGATAACAAAATTGACAAATCATTCAATGCTGATGCGCTTTCGAAAGATGGGAAAATTGTAATTGAAATAGAAGCTGGGAGAGCAACAGAAAACAATCAATTTTTAAAAGATATTTTTCAAGCTTGCATGATGTTTGAAGTTGAATATTTAGTTATAGTCGTTAGAAACATATATCGTGGACATAAGGATTTCGATATTGTACATATGTTTTTAGAAACTTTATATATTTCAAATCGGCTTCATTTGCCTTTAAAGGGAATTGTTTTGATTGGATATTAGTTGCAAGTTTTGCGGTTAATTTCTTACTTGATATCGAACCACGTTTAGGAAATAGTCTTAATAAAAGTGATGTTTTACAACTTGAAATTGTCTCTGATAAAATGGGACAAACTGGTAATGTCCGTGATGTTTTAGCGATACGGTCTTTACAGAAATGGGGAATTGCAATTTCTGCCAAAAACAATCATCGTGCCGTTAAACATTCGCGTTTGTCCAATGATATTGATTTTGGTTTGAAATGGTTAAATATTCCGTGCTCCAAAGATTACTTCGCAGAAATAAAACCAAT
>JAYVGC010000083.1:0-24269 GCA_043772535.1 Flavobacterium sp.
TTTAATTAATGTTGATTTTGAAATTACAGCATCAGATTTAGCACAAGAATATAAAGCAAATGAAGTTTCGGCAGACGAGAAATTTAAAAATAAAAAAGTAGCAGTTTCTGGCACGGTTGAGCAAATAGGTAAAGATATTTTGGATAATCCATATATTTCATTTAGCGGAGAGTTTTTACAAAGTGTTACTTGCTATTTTTCTAAAGATGACATCAAGACAATATCTCAAATCAGCAAAGGAGATAAAATAACTATTATAGGAGAGTGTACAGGCTTAACTTTGACAAATGTAGTTATTCAAGATTGTAAAATTTGGGAATAATTTATTGCAGTTTTAGAAAATTCATATTCTAAATTATAAAATAATAAATTTAAAATTTGTTTTTTTGCAACTTACAAGTTACATTAGCAATCTGAAAAGACTGTTAGTGTAATTTTTTTATTTTATTGATAATCAGATATATGGAAAATATAAACCAAGAAAATATTGGCAAAATGTTAAAGCAAGTTAGGTTGAATAGAAACTTAACTCAAACACAATTAGCCGATAAAGTTGGTAAAAAAAGAAGTTATATCTCAAGAATTGAGGGAGAAGATGGTAACAATATAAAACTTAAAACATTAATTGAAGTTGTTGAGAAAGGTTTTGGTGGTAAAATAAAAATCATATTATGATTGCGATTGATATATTTAGTGGTGCTGGAGGCATGAGTTTAGGGGCAATTATGGCTGGAATCAAAATAAATCTTGCTGTCGAATATAATAAGGAAGCAGCAGAAACATTTATCTTTAACCATCCTGAAACTGATGTAGTGTGTGGAGATATTAGAAATTTTTCTATAAAAGAAAAAGGCGAAAGTGATTATTTTGTTTTATTTGGAGGACCTCCTTGTCAAGGTTTTTCTATTTCAAATACTAAAACGAGAAATACAGATAACGCAAACAATTCATTGTTTAATGAATTTATTAGACTTGTTGAAGAAATAAAGCCTAAATGGTTTGTTTTTGAAAATGTTGAAGGAATTGTATCATTTGAAAAAGGAAAAGTATTAGAAGAGTTAAAAATTAAGTTTGCAGAAATTGGATATTTAACAGAAAACGAGGTGCTTCTTGCTTCGGATTATGGAGTTCCTCAAAAAAGGAATAGGTTTTTTATGGTTGGGAATAGATTAGGTATAGATTTTAAGTTTCCTACAAAGCACACAAATAAAGTAAACATAAAACAAGCGATAAATGATTTGCCAAGTTTGTCAAATGGCTCTTATATTAATGATTTACCATATAAAAAAGGCAGGGGAAGTGATTACGCAAAACTAATGCGTGCTAATTCTAAAAAAGCAACTCAAAATTTTGTTTCAAAAAACAAGGACTACGTAATCGAAAGATATAAACATATTGGCATTGGTGAAAACTGGAAATCTATTCCTGATGAATTGATGGGTAATTACACAAATACATCAAATTGTCATAGTGGAATATATAAAAGATTACACCCTGACAAAGCATCGGGGGTGATTGCTAATTACAGAAAAAATATGCTAATTCATCCGTTTGAAAATAGAGGTTTGTCTGTAAGAGAAGCAGCTAGAATTCAAAGTTTTCCTGATAGTTTTATATTTAAAGGAAGTCTTTCAAGTCAGCAACAACAAATTGGAAATGCAGTTCCTCCATTATTGGCTAAAGCAATTTTTGACCAAATAATTAACCTGACCAATCAAAATGACTAATCAAAACCAAATTAATTACATTAATTTTAATTTTGATGTTAGTGCTTATCGTCTATTAGGGCGAGAGCTAATAACTGACAGAATTACTGCCTTATTTGAGATAGTAAAAAACTCTTATGATGCAAATGCAAATAGGGTTTCTATTGAATTTTATGAGGCAAATCCAAAATCTTTAAATTCTAGAATAATTATTAAAGATGATGGTTTAGGCATGGATTTATTAGACATCGAAAACAAATGGATGGTAATTGGTACTAGTAGTAAAAGAAAAGAGCGACAATCTCCATCGCCTTACTCAAGGAAGGTTTCAGGAAAAAAAGGAGTAGGTAGATTTGCTGTTGATAAATTGGGTTCAAAATTAGTTTTGAAAACAAAAAAAGTAGGAACTTATCAAAGACTTTGTTTAGAAACGGATTGGTCTTATTATGCTGACTTAGAAAATGGGCAATTGACATTAGATTTTAGTACCAGAAGAGAGTTTTTTACAGATATAAAAAATAAATATTGGTTTGAGGACGCACCTATTGATGAACAGGGGACTACACTTGAAATCACAAGTTTGAATGATATTTGGACAGAAGAGGATGTAAAAAGAGCATATAAAGAATTGTCAAAAATTGTTTCGCCAAATATTAAAACATTATATCCGTTCAAAATATTCATTTTAGCACCAAGCAGTGGATTTCAAGAAGAGAAAGAAATAAAAATAGATTTAGTAGATTTTGCTACTGAAAAAATAGAACTTAATTATAATTTACATGCAAACACCCAAGAGATTATTCAATCTAAAAACGGAGAACTTGTAAAAATTGATGTTGAAAAAAGACCATTTGGCTTAATATCAATTCAACTTTTTTATTTTAATGAAGAGGATAAAAAAAGGTATAAATCTTTTTTTAAATCAGATATTGATGGAATAAAAATATATAGAGATGGTATAATTACGACCCCTTTTGCAGAGTACGAGGCCGATCAAAATAAACAAAAAGATATTTTAGGGATTGATAAAAGAAGATATTCAGGTTTTTTCGATAGATTAAGTACAAGAGACTTATTAGGATTTGTAGAAATATCGGACGAATATAATTCTGAAATAATTGAAGCTACAAATAGACAAGATTTTGTTGATAACATAGCTTGGCAATCTCTAAAATCTTTTATTATTGAACAAGTCTATCAATTAGAAAAATATTTAAAATCTGAAAAAAAAGAAAAAAGAGAGCAGACAAAATCGGAGTTAGGAAGTGCCAACGATAATTTAAAAAACATTAAAAAAAGCATCGCCAATGTAAAGAAAGATGCCTCGCCCGCAGTTAAAAAGCAACTTCAAAATATAGAAGCTGATTTAGGAAAATTACAAGGAGCTGTAAATAAAAGCATAAAAAACTACAACAAGTTGGAAGAGGAAACTAAACAACAAGAAAATTTATTTTTTAGTTTAGTAACGTTGCAAACCTTTGCAGGAATGTTTTCACACATGGCACAAACTACGATAGGCAGAATTATTGGAGATGCTGAATATTTTAATGATAATTTTCCAAACGAAAAATTTGAAAGCCGTTTTATGATTATTTCAAAGCGAATATTCAAGGAACTATTAAACTTACGAAGTGGCGTGTCTTTTATGTTAAAATATGCGAAATCAGATAATGATATTGAAGAAATTAATTTATATGATTTGCTTGATAATTTATTTAATTCTGTTTATTTGGATATTTTTAGAGTTGAAAAAATTAATTCAATATTAGAAATTGATAAAAGTTTGTCAATAAATTATAATAAAAAAGCTATTGAGGATATTTTTGACAATCTTATTTCAAATTCAATCAAATCCCTCAAAAACAGAACTGATAAAACCATAAAATGTACTGGAATAATTTCAAGTAAAGAAATTATCTTAAATTTTTCTGACAATGGTATAGGAGTTAAAGAAGAAGATAAGTTTAGAGTTTTTGATATATTTTATACTACCACCGCAGAAGATGGAGGTGCGGGTTTAGGTTTGTTTATGGTTAAAACAAGGATTGAAGCAATGCAAGGAGAAATCGAAATTGTTAAAAATGAATTTAATCCAACAGGAGCCACATTTAAGATTACTTTACCTTTTCAAAAATAAAAATTATGCAAATTGAAATTTTAATAATAGATGACGACAAAAGGTTTGAACAAGATGCTAAATTCTGGGCTTTAAAAGACAAATATGGAGATAACGTTGTTAATTTTATTGATAACGCTCAAGGTGGAATTGATTATATTCAAGAAAATCTACATAAGAATATCATTGTCGTTTTAGACTTTGAATTTAGTGTTAATGAAAAAAATGGACGGCAAGTCTTTAATGAAATTATGAATTTCAGTTCATTAATTCCTGTTCTTTTCTTAACGGGAAGCAACCGTATTGAAAAAGATGATTATGCGGATATAATCAATAATCACGCATTTGGTATATATAATAAAATGATTACGCCAAAAGAATTTATAGAAAAAATTGAAAAAGCGGTTCTTTACTTTGATACAAGTCTTGACAATACAATTGAAGATTGGATAATTGCAAATAAAAATGATAAAGACAAGCCAATTTATCTGACATCTAGTGGTCAATCATATTCATTAAATGAGATTTTGAAAGAGATTAGAATGCAGACGCCGATAGGGAAAGATTTTTCTAAAAAGTTCAATGCTTTAACAATAGATTTATTATTGAGAAATAAAGAAAAATTAAATGATTGATACTATAATTGCAGTAGATGAAAATGACAATGTTTTAGGGGATTTTTTTTATTCTTGTTATTTGGACTTAAATGATTGTTTTGTAGCTAATGGTATAAATGCCAATTTGATAAAAAGTAACAGTTTAAATGATTTGTCAATCTCATTAAGAATCGAAAATAAAACTAGATTTATTTTTATTGCATATACACATGGTGGGCAATCAGAATTAACAGCAAATGGATCGTATCAGTACATCTCAAATACTATAAACATTGATAAATTTAAAAACTCTTTTTTCTATACTTGCTCCTGCTATACTGGCAAAGAATTAGGTAGGCATCTAATTGATAATGGATGTCTTGGATTTGTTGGATACAATAATAAATTTACTGTTTGGGATTTTTATAGAAGCCCGTTTGTAGAATGTGCTAATTATGGATTAAAATTATTTGTTGAAGGTTTCAGAACAGACGATTTATATACAAAGATGAAGGATAAATATACAGAGCATATTGATAATTATAATAATGATATGTTTGGTGCTGCTATGTTGGTCGCAAACAGAAATGCTTTAGTTAAAATAGGGCAAAATATATGTATTCAAGATTTATTGACAAATAACTCATTAAAGTAATTGCCTGAGTTGTATAAATTGGAAGCAGAATTATTATTGTCAGAAAAAATTCATTATCCACTATTAAAATTGGTTGATATATATTTTTGGCACGAAGGATTTGGTTTAGAAATAATTAAAATAAACAATTATGAATTATTTACTAATAGGCGGTGCTCAGTCGGTGGGGAAAAGTGAAAGCATTTACAGATTGGCTCAAACATTACTAACTCCAGCAAAAGGATATACTTTAATTGCGGGGATTTTTCCTTCGACAATAAGCGATTTTAAAATTGTAATTGAAGGAATGGATAAAAGAAGTGTCAAAATCCAGATTCTTATAAATTCAGGAACGGATACCAAAAAAATCATACAGAATTTTAAAAATTTCCACGATAAAAATCAACCTTTGGACATAGTAATTAGTAGCGTCAGAGACATATCTAATCCTAGAAGAGATTTTTTTAGTTTAATGAAAATAAATGTAACTGATATAGTTTTAGAAATTCCGTTAGCTAAAGTAAGACGTGGAAAAACGAGGGCTACTGCTTTAAGTTGGTATCAGGACAAACTTGACGCATTAATTTTAAATACATTATCCAACGCCCCATTCAACTTATAATTTTATCCTATTAAGCATTGGAATAGGAAAAGTAAATAAATATTTTACTTAAGTCTCTGAATTTATTTTTAATTTATTACTATAATGTAATATTTTTTATATCTTTGTAAAAAATATATATCATTATGGAATTAGACATCAAATACCTAAAAAGTTATCAAGACAAATTAAATCAGGAGGTTGTTAGAGAAATTTACGATGAAATCCCTGAATCATTTATTCAGTTTTCAAATAGTAAAATAATTAATTATTGCCTCCAACAAATTAAAGGAAGTGCAAAACATAAGCAAACCGCTCGAGTACTTCACAGTTGGATTGAAAATAATGTTATTGCAATTGATGATGAAGATAAAGGTAAAATACGAAGATTTGACAGGCTTGAAAGTATTTGGCTTGATATCGTCATTGAAGCTAGAAAATTCGGAATTCCACTTGATTCCTTAAAGCAGACCCGAAGAGATTTAACAGAATCTCCCGTAAAAAATTTCTCACTTCTAAAATTTAGTATTTTAGATACTATTTTAAGAAACCCCAAAGTATTAATGATTCTTGAAGATGGATTTACTAATGTAGTTTCATTTGAAACGTACACCAAATGGATAAGTAAAGGATTATTTCCAACTCACATTAATTTTAAGTTAATGGATTTCATCTCGCTAGAATATCCTAATAATGCTTTTGGAATTGATTTTAAACTATCAAATCCGTACGAAGACAAAAATAAAATGACTTTACTTTATTTTCTAAAAACTGGAGACTATAAGTACATCAAATTGCATCTTGACAAAGGAGATGTAAGGTTAATCGAAGATTCAAATATACTTGCCCAAAATGAAGAGTTAATGAAAATTATTTCAGATTGGAATTTTACAAAAGTGACAATTATTATCAATGATGAAATGGAAACCTCAATAAATTTATGAGTTATGCTTACAGTAGAAAATTGTAGAAAGATATTGCAGGACAATGGAGAAGAATATACAGAGGAGGAAATAGAAAAAATTAGAGAACTCTTGTATAAAAAAGCAAGAATAGTAATTGAAACAAAAAAAGTAGAAAGTGATGAATAATTTAAACAGTAAAAATGTTTCGAGCTACGGAAGAGTTAGCACAACAGACCAAAAAGATTTTGGCAATAGTTTAGCCTCTCAAAAAAATTCAATTTCAAACTTTTGCAATTATAATCAAATGCAAATAATAGAGCATTATGAAGATGACCACTCAGCCAAAACTTTTAATCGTCCAGAATTCACTAGACTTAAGGAGTTTGCGAAAAAAAACAAAGGAAAAATAGATTATCTTTTAGTTCAAAAATGGGATAGGTTTTCAAGAAATGTAGGTTTAGGCTTATTAATGATAGAAACATTCAAGAAGTTAAATATTGAAGTTAATTGTACTGAAAATTGGATAGATTATAATTCACCAGACCATATTGTTATGCTTTCTCTTTATTTATCCACATCAGAGGCAGAAAACAGTAAAATCAGTGAAAGAACAAAATCAGGAACTCGACAAGCTTTA
This sequence comes from Flavobacterium sp., assembly GCA_043772535.1. Classification (GTDB taxonomy): domain Bacteria; phylum Bacteroidota; class Bacteroidia; order Flavobacteriales; family Flavobacteriaceae; genus Flavobacterium. The sequence goes on from JAYVGC010000083.1 coordinate 7,196, forward strand.
AAGGATGGTCGTTATGTAAATAGACAACCAGTAGGATATATAAGCGGTAAGGACAGCCTTAATAGAACATTAATGAAACCTGATTGTGTATTTTCTCCGCTAATAAAAAATCTGTTTGAAGATTTTGCAACAGGACTATATACTCAACAACAAGTACTAACTAAACCCGTTGGGTGTAATTATTAAAAGTAAAATAAGTTAAATAAATATTGGTCAAGATACTGAAATTCAGTATCTTTAAGTCGCTAAACAAACCAATATTTATGTCAAATATAGTAAAAAATTATTTAAGAGTTTTAGAGGTTATAAGTTCTTTGAATTGTGAATTGGAATATAAATCAGGAGTTGGGGGGAAAGTAAAAATGTCTGATATTGAAGTTGTTGCATTAAGTTTAACAGCTGAATATATGTCTATTGATAGCGAAAATGACTTATTTAAGCAGTTAGTTAATTCATCGATTCCAAATTTAATTGAACGAAGTCAGTTCAACAAAAGACGTCGAAAATTATTTGAATTTTCAGAAAAAATAAGAACCACTTTAGCTAGTTCTTTTTTGGAGTTTGAAAACTATTTTATTATTGATAGTATGCCTTTGGAAATTTGTAAAAAAGCACGTGAAAACAGAATTAAAATTTGTAAAAAAGATTTTGAGACTGCTCCTTCGAAAGGGTTTTGTGCTTCGCAAGACACATGGTTCTATGGTTATAAATTACATGGAATTTGTTCAGTTTCTGGAGTATTTCACTCGATTGATATCACTAAAGCAAACGTTCATGATATTCAAATTTTGAAAGATGTTAAAAATCAACTATCTGATTGCGTGTTGCTTGGCGACAGAGGGTATTTATCATCAACACAACAATTAGATTTATTTCAAACCGCAAATATAGTTTTGGAAACACCGATGAGAATGAATCAAAAAACATATAAAAAGCAACCTTATATTTTTAGAAAATCAAGAAAAAGAATTGAAACTTTATTTTCTCAATTGTGTGATCAATTTAAAATTAGAAACAATTATGCTAAGTCTTTTGACGGTTTTAAAACTAGAATTTTAGCTAAAATAACAGCACTAACGTTGGTTCAATATATCAATAAATTTATCTTTGATCGACCAATAAATAATATCAAAATTCAAATTAATTAATTACACCCAACGGGTTAACTAAATATAAAAATAAAGGCTTAAAGTTATGTAAAAGTGCTTTGAGTAGAACTTTAGAAAATCCCTTGTATATGGGAATGGTTTTAGTTCCAGCATTTAAAAATGAACCTGAAACTTTAATTGATGGACTTCATATACCAATAATTTCAAAAGAAGTTTTTTACAAAGTTCAAAAAGTTAAGAATGGGAATAAGAAGCAATATAAAACAAAAAACGGGAAAAATGAGAACTTCCCCCTTACAGGTTTTTTAGAGTGTGCAAACTGCGGAAATGCTATTTATGGAAGCCCTACCAATAATGGTAAAGCAAAAAAAATTACACGCCCATATTTTTATTATCAATGCAATTCTAAACTTAAGTGTAAACGATATACGACAAAAACCGTACATGAAGCGTTTAGTAATATTTTGTTAGAAATAAAACCATCTAAAGGAATCGTTGATTTATATGAAAAAATTTTAATTGATGAATACAAATCAGTCAAATCAGACCGATTAAGTCATATTCAAAAAATAAACACCAAAATTGCTGAAATAAATGAGTACCAACTCTCACTTACTCAAAAGTACGGAATTGGCAAGATAAAAGAGAACATTTATGAGCAATTAATGGATAATTACGAAACCGAGTTAATTGGTTTGAAAGCGTCAAAAGCAGAGCTGGGAGATTATCAAAAAGATTTGGATAAGTATATTTCATTTGGCTTATCGTTATTAACTAATCTATCTGGATACTATGAAAATGCAGGGGTTGATGTGAAAACTAAAATAATTGGTTCGATTTTTACTGAAAAACTCATATTTCAAAATAAGACTTTCCGAACCCAACCATTTAACGAAGCAATTGCTTTACTTTCCAAGTATAACAAGGGTTTCCGAGAGATACAAAATAAAAAGGGAACTATTCAAAAGAATAATTCCCTTTCAGTACCCGGAGCCGGAGTCGAACCGGCACGGTTGCCCACAGGTGTTTGAGACCAGCGCGTCTACCAATTCCGCCATCCGGGCGTAGCAGACAGAAAAACAAACGTTTTTCAACGCATTAAATGAAATTTATCATTTATCCAACACCGTGTAAAGGTAAAAAACAAATTTACATTTCCAATAAAAAAATTCAAAATATTACTTTCATACTTCAATTTTATTACTACTTTTGCAATTCGTTAAAGCAAAATACAACTAACTAACTACAAAACAACAAATTAATGTCACATCAAGAACCAGAAGCAAAAATTTTTGCCTGTTCCCAAAGTGTTCATCTAGCGGAGCAAATTGCTGAAAAATACGGATATACACTAGGCAGGGTAACGTTTTCGAAATATTCTGACGGAGAATTTCAGCCTTCTTACGAAGAGTCGATACGTGGCATTAGAGTTTTTATAATTTGTTCGACGTTTCCATCAGCAGACAATTTGATGGAGCTATTACTGATGGTTGATGCAGCTAAAAGGGCTTCGGCACGGCATATTACTGCGGTTATCCCTTATTTTGGTTGGGCTAGACAAGACAGAAAAGACAAGCCACGTGTACCGATTGGAGCAAAGCTAGTGGCAAAATTAATAGAAGCAGCAGGTGCCACTCGCATAATGACAATGGATTTGCATGCAGATCAAATTCAAGGATTTTTTGAAAAACCAGTAGATCATTTATTTGCATCAACAATTTTTTTACCCTATATAAAAAGTCTGAATTTACAAAATCTTACAATTGCCTCACCAGACATGGGTGGTTCAAAAAGGGCTTATGCATATTCTAAGTTTTTGCATTCTGATGTAGTAATTTGTTACAAACAACGAAAAGAAGCCAATCAAATTAGCTCAATGGAACTCATTGGAGAGGTAAGTGGAAGGCATATTATTTTGGTAGACGACATGATTGATACTGGCGGTACACTTGCAAAAGCGGCCGATTTAATGATTGCAAAGGGAGCGTTAAGTGTCAGAGCAGTTTGTACACACGCATTATTATCAGGCGATGCCTACGAAAAAATAGAAAATTCAAAGCTTTTGGAATTAATTGTAACCGATTCAATTCCTCTAAAAAAAGCATCAAGTAAAATACGGGTAATAAGTTGTGCTCCGCTATTTGCTGATGTAATGCAAATGGTACAAAACAATAATTCTATTAGTGGAAAATTTTTAATGTAGTGGTGCGCTTATAGAATTCAACTATTAGCAACAAGGTAACAGTTACAAGCCAATAACGAAAAATAAGTATTTAATAATTAACTATATATATATAATGAAATCGATTACAATTGAAGGATCAGAAAGAGAAAGCGTGGGCAAGGTAGCAACCAAAGCGGTACGTAATGCTGGAATGGTTCCTTGCGTTATTTACGGAGGAAACAACCCAGTGCATTTTGCAGCAGAAGTAAAAGCATTTAAAGGATTGGTTTACACACCAAATGCGCACACAGTTGTGATAGAATTGAAAGGTAAAAAATTTAATGCTATTTTACAAGACATTCAAGTGCACCCTGTTAGCGATGCTATATTGCATATTGATTTTTTTGAAATCAAAGACGACAAAGAAATCATTATGGAAGTTCCAGTAAAAGTGACAGGAACATCGCCTGGAGTGCTTTTAGGTGGTGTTTTAAACTTAAACCAACGTCGTTTAAAAGTAAAAGCGTTGCCAAAGAACTTGCCAGATTTTGTTGAAGCAAACATTTCAGAATTGCAAATGGGGAACAAATTATATGTTACTAAATTAGCAAACGATAACTATAAATTAGTGCACCCAGATAACACGGTAGTTGCTCAAGTTAAAATTTCACGTGCTGCTATGAAAGCGGCTCAAGAAGCTGCAAAAGCTGCAAAAGCCCCAGCAAAAGGAAAGAAAAAATAAGTTTCAATCCTATTCAAATCTTAAAAGCATCAGTCCAACTGATGCTTTTTTTATATAATCACTGTTTTTTATTTTCAATTTTAATCTGCATAATAGTGGCAATATGTAATGCTTGAGTTTTAATTTTTTCACAATTTTCTCCTTTGTACAATTCATCAACCACTGTGTAAAAATGATTGAGCCAAATTTTAAATAATTCGGGCGATAAGTATTCTCTGGCACTAATGTCTAAATGAATTTGAGTTAAATTATTAGTATATCCGCCTGTTCCCAAAATAGCCTGAGACCAAAATGTTACTAAAATTGGCAAATGGCTTTGTATATGCACTTTTACAACCTCTGTAAAAATATAATTGATTGCAGGATCTACTAGTAGTTTTTTGTAGAATTCATCGACTAAAAGATATAAATCGTTTTGAGTTGTTATGTCGTTCATTTTTAAACAAATTTAAAAAGCGTTACTAATAGCTGTAAATTTAATTTTATTACTTCAAAATTAATGCTAAGGTACTACTATTTGATATGTCTAATTCTTATTTTTATTTTTTTTAAATAGAGGTAGCATTATATTTTTTTAGATAAATTTAAAGCTTTCTGTTTCCATTTAAATTGACTAATTTTACGTTTTTATTTCACAAAAAAATAAGTCTCTTTATTTCTATGACATCGCAACAAATTCGCCAACAATTTTTGGATTTTTTTCAATCCAAAGGACATTTAATAGTTCCATCGGCACCAATTGTGCTCAAAAATGATCCCACCCTTATGTTTAATAACTCAGGTATGGCACAATTTAAAGAATATTTTTTAGGAAATGCAACTCCAAAATCAAATCGAATTGCCGATACTCAAAAATGTCTTCGTGTTTCAGGTAAACACAACGATTTAGAGGATGTTGGTTTTGACACCTACCATCATACTATGTTTGAAATGCTTGGAAATTGGTCTTTTGGTGACTATTTCAAAAAAGAGGCTATAAATTGGGCGTGGGAATTACTAACAGATGTGTATAAAATTCCAAAAGAAAATTTATACGTTTCAGTTTTTGAAGGAAGTGTAGAAGATAATGTGCCTTTTGATCAAGAGGCATGGGATATTTGGACAGAATTAATTGATGAAAACCGAATTATTTTAGGCAATAAAAAAGATAATTTTTGGGAAATGGGCGATCAAGGACCATGCGGGCCGTGCTCAGAAATTCATGTAGATTTACGATCAACAGCCGAGAAAGATGTAGTTTCGGGTAAAAGTTTAGTCAATAATGACCATCCTCAAGTAGTTGAAATTTGGAATAATGTTTTCATGGAGTTTAATCGAAAAGCAGATGGAACTTTAGAAAAACTTCCGGCGAAGCATGTTGACACTGGTATGGGATTTGAGCGATTATGTATGGCTTTGCAAGGTAAAACATCTAATTATGACACTGATGTTTTTACGCCGCTAATCCTTGCATTAGAAAACAGCACAAGACTAAAATATACTGCTGATGATTGCAAAGATATTTCTGATGATCAAAACAAAATAAATATCGCTATACGGGTTGTTGTAGATCATGTCAGAGCAGTAGCTTTTGCTATTGCAGATGGGCAGTTACCATCAAACACTGGTGCTGGGTATGTAATAAGAAGAATCTTGCGAAGAGCAATTCGTTATGGATTTACTTTTTTGAATACAAAAGAGCCATTTATTTATCAATTAATTGAAGTTTTAGCTAACCAAATGGGCAATTTTTTTCCTGAGATCAAATCGCAACAAATTTTGGTTACTAACGTAATTCGCGAGGAAGAGGCCTCTTTTTTAAAAACATTAGACCAAGGTTTACAATTGCTTGATAAAGTAATTTCAGAAACACGAATAACAGAAGTTTCAGGAGTAAAAGCCTTTGAATTGTACGATACATTTGGTTTTCCGAAAGATTTAACCGCTTTAATTTTGAAAGAAAAGGCAATGACTTTTAACGAAGTAGATTTTGATAAGTCGATGCAAGAACAAAAAAAACGTTCGCGCGCCGCTTCTGAAATTTCTACAGAAGATTGGTCGGTTTTGATTTCAGGAAATAGTGAAACTTTTGTGGGATATGATGAAATTGAGAACGATGTAAAAATCACTCGAATTAGAAAAATTGACTCCAAAAAAGACGGAGTTTTATACCAAATTGTTTTAGATAAAACTCCATTTTACCCAGAAGGAGGCGGACAAGTTGGCGATAAGGGTATCCTAATTTCCGCAAACGAAACCATCGAAATTACCGACACAAAAAAAGAAAACAACCTAATTTTACATTTTACAAAACAATTACCCGAAAATGTACACGCAGTTTTTACCGCAAAGGTGAACACCGATTTGCGAACTGCAATAGCCAGAAATCATTCTGCAACACATTTGATGCATTTGGCGTTGCGATCAGTTTTAGGAACCCATGTGGAACAAAAAGGCTCGTTAGTAAATGCGACTAACTTACGCTTCGATTTTTCGCATTTTAGTAAAGTTTCAGATATAGAAATAAAGCAGGTCGAGGATTTAGTAAATCAGCAAATTGAATCACAATTGAAATTGATTGAACACCGCAACATTCCGATAAACGAAGCACTTGAAAAAGGTGCCATGGCATTGTTTGGTGAAAAATACGGTGACTCGGTACGCATGATCGAATTTGGTAATAGTAAAGAGTTGTGTGGCGGAATTCACGTTAAAAACACTGCTGAAATTTGGCATTTTAAAATTATTTCAGAAGGCGCAGTTGCCTCAGGAATTAGGCGTATTGAAGCTTTTACGGGTGATGCAGTAAAAAAATTCTATCAAAATCAAGAGCATATTTTAGCTGAGGTAAAAGAGGTGCTTAAAAATCCACAAGATATTTTAAAAGCTGTAAGTGCCCTACAAGATGACAATGCCAAATTAAAAAAGCATCTCGAACAATTATTAAAAGATAAAATCGAAGGATTAAAAAATAAATTGGTTGTTGAATTTCAAGAAATAAACGGAGTCAATTTTTTAGCAAAGCAAGTTGATTTGTCAATGCATTCGACCAAAGATTTAACTCAATTACTTGGAACGGCTAAACCAAATGCTTTTATTATATTGGCATCGATTGAAGATAATTTGCCAAACATTCATTGTTATATAAATAAAGAATTGGCTATTGAAAAAAATTTAAATGCCAATGTTGTAATTAAAGAACTCGTTAAATATATTGACGGAAACGGAGGAGGGCAACTTTTTTTCGCATCAGCAAAGGGCAAAAACAGCGCAGGTATTTCGGATGTATTGGATAATGCAATTAGATTTATACGTTAGTAATGAGTTTTTAGATTCTTAATTATAGTAGCACCTACGACTAAATACAATAAAAATCAATATCCTGCATTGTGGTAATTTTAAAAGTTGTTGTTGTACTTTGTTCGTTGCAATGACAGCAGGTTGGGTTTTTCGTGACACTCTTTTTTAAGGTAAAAAAAGGCTTAAAAAATTGATTTTCAATGCAAATGAAGTGCATCGAACTGCAAAGAAAATAAAATTAAAGTGAGCTAATTACTAATCAAAAAGTTGCAACGTGTAAAGAATGTAGAGGCATGTACTATTTTATGTGGAGCAAAAGTGTGATAATTTAACCCCAAACTTAAGATGAACTTTACTACTAAAATTTCAATTTCTAAAAGCAAAAATCCAATACATTATAATTCAAAGATAGTGTTGTTGGGTTCTTGTTTTTCAGAAAATATTGGTTTGAAATTTGACTATTTTAAGTTTCAAAATGTAGTCAATCCGTTTGGGATAATTTTTAATCCAATTGCCATCGAGAATTTAATTTTTAGGGCATTGTTGGATCAGAAATTTACAGAAGATGATGTTTTTTTTCACGATGGTTTATGGAAATGCTTCGAAGTACATTCTGATTTAAATTTGGCAAGTAAAGAACGTTATATACTAAATTTAAATAAAATTTTATCTGATTTTAGAGTACAAATCAACCAAGCAACACATGTTATTATTACTTTTGGAACCGCATGGGTTTACAGCGATATACCTTCAAAAAAAGTTGTTGCCAATTGCCATAAAGTAGTTCAAAACCAATTTGACAAGCAAATTTTATCAGTTGAAATTATTGCGAAATCAATTCAAAATACAGTCGATTTGATTTCTAAAATCAATCCAAATTGCAACGTAATTTTTACCGTTTCGCCCGTTCGTCACCTCAAAGATGGCTTTGTGGGCAATACACAAAGTAAGGCGTATCTTTTTGCAGGAATGCATCAAATTATGAAAATTACAGTACCAAATATGAGTTACTTCCCCTCGTATGAAATTACAATGGATGAATTACGAGATTATCGTTTTTATGCCGATGATATGCTTCATCTTAATAAAATAGCGATTGATTTTATTTGGGAACGTTTTAGCGAAACCTATTTTTCACAAGAAACAATACTTATTTCTAATCAAATAGAGGCACTACAAAAAGAACTTGGACATCTACCTATTAATACAAACTCAGAAAGTCATCTAAAATTTTTAGCTGGTTTAAAGTTAAAAATTAGCAATTTTTCAAATAAATATCCAACCATTACTTTTTGAAAAATTAAAAACTTTAGAAAAAATATATAGATTAAAAATCAAAAGTAAGGCGTGTAATAGCAATTAGAAAAAAGCATCACAATGAAAAAGTTGCTAGAAAATGGTAAATCTAGCAACCTAAAGTATAAAAAAATTGTTTGATGTGTATGTATTAGCATTTTTGCAATAAATCCACAATCGGTGCTATTAATTTTTAAAAGTGAAATAATATAAACAACACCAATATATTTAAATATTTTGTTTAAACACGGTTTTGTTATTATAAAATATATAAAGCAAGTATCTTATTTACTTGTTTGGTTTAAAAATGGCTATGCCAAATGCGATACCAAATAAAACAGTGACAATTGCGGCGAAGTACGGAATAAAATCAGTCATTTTTTTTATTATTAACAATATTTAAATAAATACCAAAACATAAAATTGATGGAACCCATAAACCTATAAAAATGGCTTGGTTCTCATTTCCATTAAAAAATAATACCTCGGAGTAAATTAATGATGCAAATGCCGAAATGAACAGTAGTTTGTCTGTTAAATTAAATTTATTAAACATGATTTTGTATTTATAATATTAGTAATAGGATAGATTTGTTATAAAGTAAAGGTACATCTTTTTTTTAAATATTATAAATTGCACTTACATTATTATTGCGAAAACATGTAAAATGTAAGTATAAATTATGGGTTGTTTTTCATTGTGGGCTTGTTGCTTATTAATTTTATTGTGCTCAACACTATTGTACCACTTTATGGTTGGGTAGTTGCTGATTTTTCCTTTATTTCTATTAAATTTTGTTGCACTTTGTTTGTAGTAAAAATCTTTTTTCAAATTCTTTCGTGTTTTAAAAAAGGTTTGAACACGGAACCTTATCGGTCAAAACGAGGAACGATGCAAGCGGAAAACGCTCAAAATTATGAAAGTAAAAAATGAAGTTTAATAAATAACTTAGCATTTTTTTTGTTATAATTGTTTGGGTATATATTTTATTTTGAATGGTTACCGCAACAACCTGCAATGTCTTACGTATAATTACTATAAAACGTGATGGTGCGTTGGTGAAGTAGACAGTTCAGTTTTTTTAAGTAATTAATTTTGGTGTAAAGCGTAATAAATAGGTAAGTAGGTAACTTATGCGTTATTTTGCTTAAATTTGTTTTAGAAACGGGGGTTGATGGTGTGGTTTATTTTTTAAAATAAATATAACATCGTTTACAAGTTATGTAATTATTGTATTCATTATCAATAATATTTGTAGTTTTTTCTAAATTTTAATTCATTCAAAAATGACAGTATCTCAAGTAACGCAGCAATTTTCGGAAGTTAGAAAATGGGCGTTTTTAATAATATTATTCTTTATTGCCTACACATTATACCAATTTATTATCAAGCCAAGCGAAAATTCAACGCTCGAATATGATACCAATTTAATTCAACAGCAAATCAAAAACGTTGGAAAATTAGTTGTTACCGAAGGTCATTTTGCCGAGGTAATTACATATAAAGACCAAAAAAAATATTTAGGAAACTTACTTTCTTTTGAAAAAAAAGCCATCGTAATTGTGAATGCCGATGTTACCATAGGTTTTGACTTGAGTAAAGTTACCTATGATATTGATGCGCCAAAAAAAACAGTAACAATAACTAATATTCCTAAAGAAGAAATAAAAATAAGCACAGACTTAAAATATTACGATGTTGAACAAAGTAAACTTAATACATTTGACGCTGCTGATTATAACAAAATAAATAGCGCAGTGCAAACAAATTTAGCAAAAAAAATTGAAGTTTCTACGTTGAAACGCAATGCTAAAAACAGGTTTATTTCTGAACTATCAAAAATCTTGATTGTTACCAATTCGATGGGATGGACACTGCAGTACAACGGACAAGTGATGAACTCAGATGCGGTTTTGACTAAAAAATTTGTAAATTAATGCTTAAACTTTAATTTGTTCAAAAATCAATTCTAAACCCGCAGTTATTAAATGAGCAATTTTGGGTTTATTTTCTTTTAGTTTTTCTAAATAAATAAGTACCTCTTCCATCAAATTGGATTCGTTTGCAACCGACAATAGTTCGGTAATTTCAAGCATCAACAACCAATCGTTTGTGTGGTTTGCTTTTAAATCTTGAAAAATATTTTTTAACGAACTATTACCGTCATTACCTTCGCGAATGTTTCGTACTTGATGGTATAATTTTTCTAACGCTGATCTTTCATCCGATTTTTTAGCTTTTATTGTCGCACTTTTTTGTTCGTGAGTAATCATATCAAAACTGTTTACATCGGCCGGACCTGAAAATGCTGAAGTTATTTTTTTGCCAACCGCCATGTCATAAATGCCCCATTCTGGCAAAAACAAGGCCGTTTCATTATGCATTACAGTACAATTTTTTAAACTAATAATTATTATTTCTCCTTGTAAATTTCGAGAGCCTGTAATAATTTCGCCCGATACGGTAATATTTCCTTCAAATTCTAAAGTTACATTTCCTGCTTCGTAAATTCCGTAGGCTTTTAAATCGCGCGGGCTCATGTCTTCAATAGCTAAATTAATTCCTTTTAGTTTACCAATTGGCGATCCAAATCCTTCGGCATGTGTTGCAGTGCCATGTCCAACTAATTCTTTTTCGCGATAAGAAAGTGCGGTTTTGCCTTTACTTTGTATGTAAATTGGCTTGCCATCATGTTCGATAACGTTTGAAAATGTACCTGAAATTTGTAATCCGGTACTTAGTTCGATGGTTGCTAAAGCATTCGATTGGATTACTTTTGTAATGCCAGAAAGCCCGCCGGTTCGCAATGCCATTTTATTTGCAAATTCTTCTAAAACTTCGCTTAAATAAGCAAAGTCAGGCGTTACAAACAATTGGGGTTGTGGTTTGGTAATATCAAAACTTTGATCGACGGCTGCAATAGAATAAGGCACTTTTGTAACCTCAGGTTTCATGCACCAAGCACTTTCGCCAATGCTTGATAGTAAGCCAGCACCGTAAATCTTCGGATTTTCTAACGTACCTATTAAACCGTATTCAACTGTCCACCAATGTAAATTTCTTATTTTTGCCATTTCTGAAGGCTCTCCCATGTTGTTTTGCAAATCTTCAACAGCTTTTTCAGCAGCATCTATTGCAACAGTTGGTGTTCCTTCGGCTTCTTTCAAAATAGATAGCAATCGAACGGCTTCATACAATTCATAATCTTTATGCGATGATATTGCTTTACATCCTATTTCACCAAAACGGCGCAAATATTCGGCATACTCGGGGTTGGCTATTATTGGAGCATGGCCAGCACCTTCATGAATAATATCTGGTGATGGTGTATATTCTATATTTTCTAATTGTCGAATGTCTGACGCAATAACTAAAACATTATAGGCCTGAAATTCCATAAAAGCATTTGGAGGAATAAAGCCATCTACAGCAACTGCTGCCCAACCAATTTCTTTTAAAATGCGATTCATTCCATACATATTTGGAATATTATCAATATCTAAACCTGTTTTTTTTAATCCATCTAGGTATGAGCTGTGAGCGACTTTACCTAAATAAGCAACATTTTTCCGCATTACATAGCGCCATACGGCTTGATTTATGGGCGAATAAGTGGTGTAATCTTGGGCTTTAATAAATTGTTTCAGATGCTTTGGTAATCGGTCAATCAACGGATTGCTTTCAAAATGGGTTTCCATATTTTGGATTTGAATATTTTAGTAAAGATAAATAAACAAATTTAAATTTTGTTTGAAAATATTTTTTAAAATAAACAAGTATTCTATCCAATTAAGTGGCCGTATAAATCTTCTTTTTCGTTTAAATACCGAAATTGAAATCCATTGTTATGCATTTTATTTTTAATACTTTCGATGTCGTTTTTATTTTTTAATTCCAAACCAACTAGGGCAGGAGCAACTTCTCGATTGTTCTTTTTTGTAAATTGAAAAAATGTAATATCATCATTTTCGCTCAATATTTCGCTTACAAATTGCTTCAATGCACCAGGTCGTTGTGGAAACTGAACCATAAAATAATGTTTTAAACCTTCGTAAAGTAGTGACCGTTCTTTGATCTCTTCGGTTCGTTCGATATCATTATTGCTTCCGCTAACTATGCAAACCACATTTTTACCTTTTATTTTATCTTTATAAAAATCTAAAGCAGCAATTGCCAGAGCCCCTGCGGGTTCAACAACCATAGCCTCTTCGTTGTACAATCGTAAAATAGTGGTGCATACTTTTCCTTCTGGAACTAGTACAATTTCGTCAATTTTATCTTTACATATTTCAAAATTTAGCGCACCAACTTGCTTTACTGCGGCTCCATCTACAAATTTATCAATAATTGGTAAATACGTGTTTTCATCTTTTTCGATAGATGTTTTCATTGCGGGCGCGCCCATTGGCTCTGCGCCAATTATTTTAGTTTTAGGACTTAATTCTTTAAAAACCGTTACCAGTCCTGAAATTAATCCACCACCGCCAATGGGTACAAAAATGTAATCGATTGGTTTTAAGGTCATTTCTAAAATTTCTAATCCTACCGTGCCTTGTCCGGCAATAACTTTATAATCGTTAAACGGATGAATGAAAATTTTATCGTTCGATAGGGCGTCTTGAGTAGCTACTGCAAAAGCATCGTCAAAAGTATCGCCAATTAATACAATCTCTACAAATGATTTACCAAAAAGTTGTACTTGTTTTACTTTTTGTTTTGGAGTAGTTTTTGGCATATAAATTACCCCGTATATTCCTAAAACGTTGCAAGAATAAGCAACGCCTTGGGCATGATTTCCGGCACTTGCACAAACAATTCCTTTTACTTTTTCGGTAGTTAACAATGTACTCATTTTATTATATGCACCTCTAATTTTATACGAGCGAACTACTTGTAAATCTTCTCGTTTTAAAATGATGTTGGCATCAAATTCGTCTGATAAATTCCAGTTTTCGGTTAATGGTGTTAGTGTTGCAACCCCATTAAGTTGCTCTTTGGCTCGCAGTATTTCTTTAAATAAGTCCATTTTTGAATGGGGTTTAAATTTTAAAACTTTTAATAATGTTTGGCTATACAATTTTTTTCATCGCCGTCATGGCATTGCGCAATTGTGCGCCACAAATTTCTATTGAATGATTTCGAATGGCACTATTTACCTTAACTAGCTCAAAATTATCAACTTGACCGTTTTTATTAGTATTATAATTTTTACCAATTAAATCGGTTTCAATTTTTGTCATAAAATGAGCTAAAAGCGGTTTGCAGGCATGATTGAACAGATAGCAACCATATTCTGCCGTATCAGAAATAACACGATTCATTTCAAATAATTTTTTTCGAGCTATTGTATTTGCAATTAATGGCGTTTCGTGCAACGATTCGTAATAGGCTGATTCTTCTTTAATTCCTGACGAGGTCATTGTTTCGAAGGCTAATTCTACGCCCGATTTTACAAAAGCGACCATTAAAGTAGCGTTATCGAAATACTCTTGTTCAAAAATTTCTTCAGTGCTTGCTGCTGTTTTTTCAAAATCAGTTTCGCCGGTTTCTTTACGCCATGTTAATAAATTTTTATCGCCGTTTTCCCAATCTTCCATCATTGTTTTTGAAAAATGTCCCGATAAAATATCGTCCATATGTTTGTTAAACAATGGTTTCATTATTGTTTTTAATTCTTCAGAGAGATAAAATGCTTTTATTTTTTGAATATTTGATAAGCGGTCCATCATGGTAGTAATACCTCCAATTTTTAAGGCTTCGGTGATGACCTCCCAGCCATTTTGTACTAATTTTGAAGCATACGATTTATCGATGCCGCTTTGTACCATTTTATTAAACGATAGTATAGAACCTGTTTGTAAAAGTCCGCATAATATAGTTTGTTCTCCCATCAAATCTGATTTTACTTCTGCCACAAACGACGATAAAAGCACACCAGCTTTATGTCCGCCAGTACCCACACAGTAGGCTTTTGCGATTTCTAATCCGTCGTGATTTGGGTCGTTTTCTGAATGTACTGCAATTAATGTGGGTACACCAAAATTTCGTAAATACTCGGCTCTAACCTCTGACGCTGGCGATTTTGGTGCTACCATAATAACAGTAATGTCTTTTCGAATTTGCATGCCTTCTTCTACAATGTTGAATCCGTGTGAATAAGACAAGCACGCACCATTTTTCATTAACGGCATAATTAAATTTATAACCGAAGTATGCTGCTTATCTGGCGCCAAATTAGAAACCAAATCGGCTTTTGGGATGATTTCCTCGAAGGTACCCACTTCAAATCCGTTATCTGTAGCGTTTACAAACGAAGCCCTTTTGTTTATAATTGCCTCTGCACGCAAGGCGTAGGCTACTTGCAAGCCACTATCGCGTAAATTTTGACCTTGCGCCAATCCTTGGGCACCGCATCCAATAATTACTATTTTTTTTCCTTGTAGTTTAGTTACTCCATTGGCAAAATCTGAGCTTTGCATAAGATCACATTTTCCTAATTCTTGAATTTTTAGTCGATGAGGTAATGTGTTAAAATAATTTTTCATTTTTATTTAAGTTTTAAGAGATATCGCTTTTTGTAGCTGTAAATTAGTATAGTTAGGTTGTTTTTGACCAATGCTTTTTATATTGAATTATTTTGATTTAACCATTTTTACATTTCAAAAATCATACTTTTATGATTTAAAAATTCGTTGTTAATTGGTTTGCTTGTAGGGTCGTTGGCTTGCATTTTTAATACTTTTTTATGAATTCCTTCATTTGCTTTAATAATTGCAATTCGCGCACTTTTTACAAATTCAATTAATCCGTAATTACTAAGTTCTACTAAAAGTTTGTCAATTTCTTCGTCTTGTCCTGTGGTTTCAAAAACGGTATAATCGTCTCTAATTACTACTGCTCGTGCACCAAACTCACGCAGCAATCGTTCTACTTTTACTTCTTTCATAATTATCGATGTTGGTACCTTGTACAATGCCATTTGTTGCCAAATAATTTCGTTATTGGTATTGCAATACACTTTAAAAACGTCGATTATTTTTTCTAATTGACGTACCAAATTTTTTATAACATCTTCGGTAACGCTCACCACAATCGTAAAGCGATATATGTTTTCGATTTCGCTTGGTGAGGTGTTAAAACTGTCTAAACTTATTTTACGACGTGAAAATAAAATTGCAATTTTATTGATTAATCCTACTTGATTTTCGGAGAATACGGTTAAGGTATATTCTTGTTTCATAGTCTTTATTATTAAATTTCTTCTTTGCTCATTACTATCTCAGCAACTCCTTTTCCTTGTGGAACCATCGGAAAAACGTTGTCTTCATGCACCACAGCAACTTCCAACAAAAAAGAATTTGGTGCTTCTAACATGGCTTTTAAGCTCGATCTAATTTCATTTCGTTCTGTTAAATGTGCACCATCAATACCATAGCTTTTTGCAACCATTACAAAATCAGGGCTTTGGATATCGGTAAAAGAATAGCGCTTTTCATGAAATAATTCTTGCCATTGTCTTACCATCCCAAGAAAACTATTGTTTAAAATTAAAATTTTAACATTGGGTTTAAACTGCATTATAGTTCCTAATTCTTGTAAATTCATTTGTGCTCCGCCATCTCCCATTATTGCAATTACTTGGCGACTGGGTGCTCCGAACTTTGCTCCAATTGCTGCTGGCAATGCAAAGCCCATTGTGCCTAAACCGCCACTTGTAATATTGCTGCGACTTACAATTTGTTTTGTATAGCGGCAGGCCACCATTTGATGCTGTCCGACATCGGTTACAATAACAGCTTCACCTTTTGTAAGTTCGTTTAAAACTTTCATAACTTCGCCCATGGTAATGCCACCTTTTGTTGGATTTAGTTCTTTTTCAATTAGTTGATTGTACTCTTTATCCAATCTAATTTCAAATTCTCTCATCCATTGCGGGTGCGAATTTGGTTTTAATAATGCAGTTAATAGCGGTAAAGTTTCTTTGCAATCGCCCCAAATAGAAACTGCTGCATTTACATTTTTATCAATTTCGGCGGGGTCAATATCTAAATGAATAATTTGAGCTTGCTTGGCATATTTATCTAATCGCCCTGTAACTCGGTCGTCAAAACGCATCCCAATAGCTATTAAAACATCACATTCATTAGTTAAATAGTTAGGAGCATAATTGCCGTGCATTCCCAGCATTCCAACAGCAAGTGGGTGGTCTGTGGGTATTGCACTCATTCCCATAATAGTCCATGCGGTGGGTAAATTGGCTTTTTCGATAAATGAAATAAATTCTTTTTCAGCATTTCCTAAAATAACGCCTTGCCCATAGATAACGAATGGTTTTTTGGCGTTGTTAATTAATTTTGCTGCTTCATGAAGGGGTTCTGTTCTTATAATAGGTTTTGGACGATAACTGCGAATATGTTGACAAGATCTATATCCTTTATAATCAAAAAGTTGCAGTTGTGCATTTTTAGTAATATCAATTAATA
>JAYVGC010000084.1:0-3459 GCA_043772535.1 Flavobacterium sp.
GAAGAAGTGCGGTTATTGGGACACTTTATTTCCAAAAAGCACACGTAAAAATGTTAACAAAATCATAAAAGGTGTCCCAATTTCCGTAAATGTGTCCCATTTTCCGTCAATATGCGCTTTTTGGGACACTTTATTTTTTGAGGTGGCGTAAATTTGACAGTAGTTATAATTTTATTTATTAACCTTTAATTTTAACAATTATGAAAAAAACAATTTTTACAATTTTTGCATTGATGCTGTTAATTGCATGCTCAAAAGACAACCCCGAACCCGAAGACCCTTTGGCAAAACTTCCACCCGAAACCCAAACTGGTGCCAACACTTTTGGATGCATTATCAACGGGCAGGTTTTTTACCCACGTGACGGAACTAGCTCTCTTTTTAACCCTGCTGGAAAAGGGTTAATACTTTGGGGTGACCCTAGCGTACCAGTCGGAATAGGTAATTATGGTGAACTAGAAATTAAGAATCTTCAAGACGGAAAACCTGCAAATTCAATGATTATTCACTTACAAGGTTTAGACCAGATAAAAACAGGGGAATATATTTGGCAAAATTCAAATTTTCAGTCCAGTATAGATGGATTGATGCAAAATTATGTTTTTGCTAAAATTTATGATGCATCGGTCAATGGCTGGCGGTATTATGGATCATATGAAAATTCCGGAAAATTAACAATTACTAGATATGGTAATATAATATCTGGAAATTTTAGTGGTAAACTAAAAATTCAAAATGGAACATCAG
Organism: Flavobacterium sp.; assembly: GCA_043772535.1. Taxonomy (GTDB): domain Bacteria; phylum Bacteroidota; class Bacteroidia; order Flavobacteriales; family Flavobacteriaceae; genus Flavobacterium. The sequence goes on from JAYVGC010000084.1 coordinate 748, forward strand.
AAATAAGTATTCTAAGCGGTAGGTTTGATATTAAATCATCAACACTGCCATATGCAATATTCTTATAAAAAGGGAGCGATGCCAGTCGCCCCCAAATTAAATAATAAAAATTCACTATAAAATTCATTAATTTAATCTATATAAAAGTATGAAAAATATTTTATGTGCAATAGGCATTGTCCTATTGTCGTTCGGCAGCGCATATGCTCAAACCAATTCGTTAGAAAAAAAATTACAAAATGTAAATCAAGCCGCTGTAACGTCTGGCATTATTTACGATCGAGTTTTACCCTTGGCAGATTTATGTATTTACAATATGCCAGCAGATAAAGCACACAATACTGCCGATTTCCGATTTTTCAACCAGGCTCTTTCTGAATTGCACAAAGCCAGTAATTACACAAAGTTAATTTCTACAACAAAATTAAAGCAGTTAATTATCCCTTATAATAACGAAATGAACGTTGTTCCAATCGGAATTATCAATACACCTTTTCAAACGCTGAATTTCAATCCCGAAAATTCTAACGAAAGCGGACTTGTATATAAAGATAGTATGTTTGCAGAAGTTGGAGGCAGAGCAGCTTTCTTTGATGGATATGCAATGGTGGTTGCGCCATTAAAAAACGTAATGCAGGGCGCACAAATTATTTTTAAATTTAATGAAGACTTAATTTTTAATAATGGTGATGTTAAAATTAAAACCCTTAATGCCGATTTTGGTGACGGAAAAAGTTATAAAATTATTGAAAATGGTATAATTATAAAACGAGAAGTTATTATCGAAAACTTTAAAAACAACGGTGATAAAAAATTTCGTTTTACTGTTCAACTAACAAATACTTTTACCTTTTTTACTAACGGATCAATTTACACAGTGTACGGTAACGCTTTAAACAGAAGCTCGACCCCCCAGCCCGTTGCTTGTTCAAGCAATATTATGGGTACTGTTGGTGCGATTGATAATTTTTCAATAAATTATACCGAAGCAGCAGATACTTTTCAGGGATTAAATGAAAGTGTGGCTTTAAAGGCGCAGATAGAATCTCGAGTTTTTTATCGAACCAATAATAGTAATACTCAAAAAACATTGCTTAAACCCATAATTATTGTGGATGGTTTTGACCCTAGCGATGGCAGAAAAATTGATGATTGCGATTGCGAACGAGACCCTGTTTGTGCGGAAGAGAAGAAAGACATAACAACTGGAATTTATAATCCCAACAATCATATGTCATTTGTGGAGTCCATGAAATATACCGATAATTCCACAATACCGGTTTTTGAAAAAAACTTAATATCTGTGCTCCGTTTGCAAGGCTACGATGTCATATTAGTCAACCAGCCTACATATACAACCACATCGGGTGTGCGGGTTGATGGCGGTGCCGATTTTATTGAACGTAATGCTAAAGCATTTGCAACTTTGGTACAAGAAGTAAATACTAAACTACAAACTAATGGTAGTTCAGAAAAATTAGTAGTTTTAGGTCCTAGTATGGGAGGTCAAATAACGCGCTATGCACTTGCACTTATGGAAAAGAAATTTGCAGAAACAGGCTTAGCAAAATGGCAACACAATACTCGTATTTGGGTCGCTTTTGATAGTCCGAACCATGGCGCAAATGTACCATTAGGTAGTCAAGCATTAATAAAAATGTTAGCAAGTGCTGAAGTCAATCCAAATGCTCAAAAAAGTTTTGATAAGTTGCAATCGATTGCTGCAAATGAAATGCTCATTAATTATTTTAAAGTATCACCGGCGGTAGATAATTTAATATTTAATAACCATTATTTTAATGTTGATGTTGACAATACTTATAATAATGCTTCGACAACATCGCAAGGAATGTCGGCTAGTGCCGGAAATCCTTATTTTCAAGAACATTATGATAACCAATTTAATAATGGATTGCCAAATTCAAATGGTTTTCCGGTAAATTTAAGAAAACTTGCAATCGTTAATGGGTCACTTTCAGGGGCAACTTTTGGAAATGGTTACGAAAAAACACTTGACATTAGACTGTTTAAAACAATACGTTTAATAAATTGGAATATTTTTGGTTGGCAAGTCAGTAGTATTTTTCATTCTAAATTATTTCAAGCAGAAACTTATTCGATGCCAACATCAAATAATGTAATTGCAAGAACAGAGAAGCTGCGTGCAGACGATGGAAATGATAAACATGTAATTAATGCTTTTGCAAATAGTATTAGGGGTAATATGGATAACGTACCCGGCGGCTCTATAGATGTAACTGGTCAACTGCATTCTTCAATAACAGGTCAAGCAGGTCCTGGACCTAGAAGTTTTTTGCAATATACGTGGGCAAGTCTAGGAAGTTTTTATTATAATAATATCGGTTTTGCTCCTGAATGGGAAACCCATGTATACAAACCCGTGCAATGTTTTATTCCAACCTATTCAGGTATTGGCATTAAAAATCCAAATCAAAACTGGGCAAATCCTTTAAATAGAAATTTAGTATGTACCAACGAAATCTATTTCGACAGTTATTTTGGAGAGGCTAATAATACAGACCATGTAAAGTTAAATTATAGAAGTGTAAACTGGTTATTAAAGGAACTTGGAGATAATGTAAATCCACCTTCACCCCAAGCCCCATATTTCCCAATAGATCCAGCAGCTTTAACAGGCGACAATATAATTTGTATAAACGATTTAAAAACATATACTATTTCAGATATTTG